>NZ_RBWV01000011.1:300000-554629 GCF_003634695.1 Motilibacter peucedani | reverse complement strand
TGCAGGACCCGGTTGATCCGCCGATTCCCGGCCCGGGAGAGCCGGTGTCGGGTCTGGTCACCCGACGAGGCGTCGATCGGGGCGGTGCCGTTCCACGAGGCGAAGTGCCCGCGGGTCGGGAACCGGGACACGTCGCCAACGTCGCCGAGCAGCCGCGCCGCGCCCGAGGGCCCGATCCCGTGCGGCTCGAGCAACCCGGAGCCGGTCGCCTCGACGAGCTCGGTGAGCTGCTTCTTCGCCGCCTTGATCTTCCGGTCGATGACCTCCAGCTCGCCGACGAGCTCGGAGGCGAGCTGTCGACGGGTCCTGCCGACCACGTCACGCGGGCGAACGCTGGCCAACAGCTCGCGTGCTTGTGCTGCGGACAGGGCCTTCTTCGCCCCACCGGCGATCAGTTCGGTAAGCAGCCGGTGCAGCCGGTTCACCGTCAAGGACCGTGCCGCGCCCAGTTCGTCGCGGCGATCAACCAGCAGCCGCAGAGCCACCGACGCATCATCGGCGACCACCTGGCGCAGCACGGGAGTGCGCAGCGCCACAACCGCCACGGAGTGCGCGTCGGTCGCGTCGGTCTTGCGGCCCTGCCCAGTGGAGAACACCCGCGCCCGCGCGGACAGCTTCGCCGGCACGTCCACCACGGGCTCGCCGTCGGCGACCAGACGTTGGGCGAGGTGCCGGCCCACGCCGTTGCAGCCCTCGACCGCCCACAGCCGCTCGGGCCAGCGCCGGCCCTCCCGCAACATCTGCTTGTAGCCCTCGCGATCAGTGCCGAACCTGCCGGTCGCGAGCACACGCTCACGCTCGTCGAGGACCTCGATCGTGGCGGACCGCTTGTGCGGGTCCATCCCGATGATCACTGCGCCCATCTCTGCCTCCACCCGCCGACCGGATCCTGTGGACGACGAGGGGGCAGCGCTACTTCGAGCAGGACAAACCCTTCTTGAGCCTCACCTCGTCACGGCGTCCGGCGGGACGCAGACCATGAGAGAGCCACACCAACGAGCCGTGGGCAGCCGCTATGAGAGCGACCCCGCCGTACACCTCGACCAGCCTCGCCAGGCTCAGGCCGTGAGTCCAGTACACAAGTAGCCGCCGAGCGCGCGGACGCGCATGCCTGCCGCCGGCCGCACACCGACGCAGTGTGCCGCACGTGCGGCGGCCGCGGTCAGACGCTCCCCGCGCGTTCTCGCCAAGGCGTCGGATGCCGGCTCAGGGCAGGCGCAACTTCGTGGCTGGCCCGGTAATGCGCGAGCCGTCGTTGTCGTACAGGACTGCGACGAGACCGTAGGTCCCGGCCCTCAAAGCGTCCCTGGTCAGGTCGGGGTGGCGGCGACCCACCGGACCAAACGGGCAGCCACGGAGGGCCACTGACGACTCGGTGGTGGCTTCATCGCTGCCCTCGAGGGTCGGGCCCCAACCTTCGGACGTGTGGCCGACGTCCCCGTGGTCGCGGCCGACTACGAAACCGTCCTTCACCAGCAAGACGGTGGCTCCGCCGGTCAGCACTGAGACGCGGCGCCCGTCACGGGAGCGAAGCCTGACCCGGACGTTGACTCGCTGGCCCGCCACTGGGGCGACCGGCGGTTGAACGGTGGCCACGATGTCTCGGCCCTTGGGCCCACTCGGATGCGGAGCTCGTCCACAAGTCGGGCCACCAGTTCGGACGTACCCAGCCAGCCACAACGGCGCGTTGTGTTCAGGGGCGACGACAGTCCCGACTGCGAGCCCTAGAGCCAACAGCCCAGCCACCCAGCCGGCGACTGCTCGAGCTCCGAGGCGCTTCGGTCTGTCGCTCGGCGGGCGAGAGGACACTGGTGCGGGCGCCGCCACGCTCGCACTGTAACCCCGCCCGGTGTGTTCTCGCGCCGGCGCGAAGATCGCGACCTCGAAAAGCCCGGCAGATCCGCTTAGCCAGAGCCTGCAGATGCACGCTCATGCCGCGGGGCGCGCGGGCGCGCGCAGCATGTCGCGAGGGCCGCGGCTGCGCGCCTGCCCGCTGGTCATGGGGGCGATGATCCTGAGCGACTTACTGCTGCAGCTCGTCGATCTACGAGGACAGCGAGCCCGTCTGACGACTTGAGCGGGGACGGAGTGGCATCCTCGTCTGACGCGGTTGACGGCAGCGCCGAACGAGGGAGCGACTCGTATGACCGAGCATCGGGACGGTCCGCGCCGCCTCAGCACGGCACCGTGGCGCGTGCGACTCGGAGTGCTCGGGGCGACTGTCGTTCTCGCTGCGTGCGGTACCCAGCATGCCGCAGGGTCGATGCCCTCCTCCTCACCTGCGGCAGGCAGCACTTCTGCAGTGCCTAACGGCTGGCAGCGCATTAGCTCGCGCGGCGTCGAGGTCGAGGTGCCCGCGTCCTGGCCGATCAACTCCTGGAGCGGATGCGAGCCAGCGCCTGAGGCCCTCGTAGTGCGCGGGCAGGGCGTCGTCGCCGGCTGCGGGAACGACTCCCCCGTCCACTCCCTCGTCACCATCGAGCGCGCCAGCGTGCCGCCAGACAGCAGCGTGCGGGCCTTCCAGCCGGGCGCCAAGCTCAGCACAGTGGCCGCCATGCTGGACGGAGTTCCGGCGCAGCGCCGCACATCCACCCTGCCTAACGGTCAGCGCCACGTCGAGCTCACCGTCCCCGGGCACGACGTCGCGCTCTCCGCAACTAGCTCGGACGATGTCTTGCTCGAGCAGATCCTGTCCAGCGTGCACCTTGTCGACGTGGACTCCGCAGGATGCGCGACCCGCTTGCCGACCCCGGCGCCCTGGGACGTTCGGCGGTCGGGTCCCGCGGTCGACCTGGCTGCCGAGGGCGCTCCCTCGTCCATGGCGGTCTGCGCCTACGAGCAGGACGGTATCGACTCTTCCCTCGACGCCACGCCCTCACCCGAGCCGACGCAAGCGTCCACAGCGACCCTGTCCGCCTCGAGTGTGCTCACCGGCGACGCGCTCACGCAGGCAGTCGCCGCCATCGACGACGCCGCCCCCGGCCCAGTCCCTGACCTGTCAGCCAGGGAGTGCCTCGCCGGTCCAGACCGCGCGCCACTGCTGTTGAGCGCTCACTACCCCAGTGGTGGAACCATGGACGTGCGGATCCGATACTCCACGTGCACCGACCGCTGGACCGCGACTCCGCACGGCACCTCTCAGGTGACCATGGCGCAACTCGCGGCGCTCCTTGGACCGCTGCACATCGGCTACGCCACCCTCGGATCGCTTCCCGGGCGATAGGGAAACCGTTAGCACCCCGGCGGACTCGCACACAGGACCCGCTCAATCGTCCGACCTAGGTGGGCATGCTCGAACAAGGAGGCCCGCTCATGCCGCCGTTCGCGCGATGGCACCACTGTGGCCCTGCTTCGTGAGCATCCCCTTGCAATGCGCCCCAGGCGCGCAGAGGAGCCGGCGGCCGGCGCCGCGATCCGGTAGATCCAGCCAGCTGAAAGGCGCAGCCCAGCTCGTCGTCCTGCGTGGCGAGACGCCCTGGATGCACTGCGGCTGTACGAGCGGTGCCGCGGAGCCGACAGTCCTCGAGCAGGACTGCCCGGCACAGCCCCGTCCGCCGTCGCCGAGGCGTGAAAGCCGTACTGCACCGCGGTGCTTCCCCTGCAAGCCCTGCCGGAGTCCCGGCGAACCGCCAGCTAGCGTCGGTCAGCCAGCAGCCCTCTGCTTTGCGTCGATCGCCTGCAGGGCGTCGCGTACGGTGCGCGGCGCACGGCCGAGCAGTTCGCCGAGCAGCGGGTCGACACCAGCGAACATTTCCTGGGCCGCCGCCTCGAAGATGCCCAGGGTGAAGCGCGCTTGCGGCTCAGGCGAGCCAGCGGCGACCAACCCTGACACCCACTCCTCGGGATCGACTACCACCGTCTCCACTGGCCGCGACGCAAGCTCCGCCGCGACGGCCGCCACCGCGACGAAGGTCGGCGCAGCAGCGGCAGTCAGAGTCACCGGCCCGTCGTGCGCACCCGGGGACAGAAGCACGAGGGCCGCTGCCTCCGCCTCGTCCTCTCGAGATGTCCAGGAGACAGGGCCGTCGCCCGGGATCACGATGCGGCCGGTCTCGCGCCACGGGCCGAGCAGCCACTCGAGGGTGTGGGCGTAGAAGCCGTTGCGCAGGGACGTCCAAGCGAGGCCGGACCCCGCCAGGAGTTCCTCGGTAGCGGCGTGGGTGCGGGCGGGCGCGAAGGGCGATGCTGGCGAAGCGCCCTGGTGGCTGGTGTAGAGCAGACGGCCGACGCCGGCTGCGACGGCCGCCTCGATCGCAGCCCGGTGCTGCTCGACCGGGTCCCCGACCACAGCGTTCGATGACACGAGCAGCAGCTGGTCCGCTCCCGCGAAGGCAGCGGGCAGACCACTCGGGTCGTCGTAGTCGCCATGCCGCACCTCCACCCCGCGGTCCGCGAAGCGCTGCGCCTTCCTCGGGTCGCGCGCGACGACGACGAGCTCCTCAGGATCGAGTCGCTCGAGCAGGTGGTCTGCAGTGGATCCGACGAGAGCGCCAGTGGCGCCAGTGAGCACGATCATGGAGTCCTCCGGTAGCGATGATAACGAGGCGACGTTAACAGCGAAATCACGGCGTTAGCAAGACCGCGGTAGCATCGATACGTGACCGAGACTCCGGTACGCCGTGCTGACACACGGGTGCGCATCGTCGAAGCGGCCGCTGAGCTGCTGCAGGAAGGCGGACCCGCCGCGGTGACCACGCGAGCGGCAGCCGAGGCGGCGGGCGTACAGGCCCCAGCGATCTACCGGCTGTTCGGCGACAAGGAAGGGCTGCTCGAAGCGGTGGCGGAGCACGTGCTCGCGACGTACGTCTCGAGCAAGGCGCAGGTGGTGCGCGATGCCACGGTTGCCGAGATCGATCCCCTCGATGACCTGCGTTCCGGTTGGGACACGCAGATCGCGTTCGAACTGGCCAACCCCGCCCTCCACCGGCTCCTGCACGATCCGCAGCGGGCGGGGCGCTCGCCCGCCATCCAGTCCGGCTTGCGGGTTCTCGAAGCACGCGTCCACCGGCTCGCGGTCGAGGGTCGCCTGGCGGTCAGCGAGCGGCAAGCTGTCGACGTCATAGCGGCTGCTGGTAGTGGCGCGGTGCAGGTGCTCCTCGCTGCCCCGCCGGACAAGCGGGACCTTGCGCTCGCCGACCGGATGTTCGACGCTGCCCTCAGTCAGGTCCTCGTCGAGCCTGTCGCGTCGGGGCCGGGCGGCACTCTGCCGGCCGCTGTCACCCTGCGCGCCGCAGCACCGCAGCTCGACGTGCTGACCACCTCCGAGCGCGCCCTCCTGGTGGAGTGGTTGGACCGCATCCTCGCCTAGGCCGCCGACTCGGCGGCCTACTCAGCGGCGGGTGCCAGGTTCCTGCGCGGCAGCGGGCTCGAGTAGACGACGTGGGTCGTGATGCTCCCGAGCGTCGCCAAGCGCCCGGTGATCCGCTCGAGGTCCTTCATCGACCGGGCGAGAGTCTTGACGATGAAGCACTCGTTGCCCGTCACGTGGTGCGCCTCGACGATCTCCGGCGTCGAGTCGAGCAGGTCGTGGAACGGCTTGTAGGTGCCGGACGGGTACGCGACGCGCACGAACGCCGTGATCTGGTAGCCGAGCGACTCCGGACTCAGGACCGCGCTGTAGCCGGTGATCACGCCAGCCTCCAACAGGCGCCGCAGACGCTCCGCTGTGGCGCTCGAGGACAGGCTGACGGTTCGGGCCAGGTCGGCGATGCTCATGCGTGCGTCGCGCTGGAGGCACTCGACGATGAGGCCGTCTGTGCGGTCGAGCGTCAGGCGGGGATTCGTCGGCACGACCGGCACCGTACAGGTCATTCGCCGGCCGCAGAGCGCACTTCCCGGCTGTTGCCGGTTCTCCGAGCGACAGAACCCCGCTTGACTGGTCCCCATGCCGAGCACTTCGACGCTTCCGACCCAGACTCCGACCACCCTCGCGGCGAGGGACTTCTTCGCCGCCAAGCTCGCCTACGAGACCGACCCGTCGGACCTGGCTGCGGACCGTGCCGCCGGGCGTGACCCGCTCGTCCTCGACGTGCGCTCCCACGCAGCGTGGGCGCAGGGTCGCATCCCCGGCGCCGTGCACGTACCGAACGACGAGCTCGCCGCTCGGGCAGCAGACGTCGTACCCACCCCGGACACCGCCGTCGTCGTCTACTGCTGGGGGCCGGGGTGCAACGGCAGCACTCGCGCCGCGCTCACGCTCACCCTGCTCGGCTACTCGAACGTCCGCGAGCTCATCGGCGGCTTCGAGTACTGGGCCCGTGAGGGGCTCGCAGTGGTAACCGACTCCGGTCGGGGGCGCCGCGCTCCCGACCCGCTCACGGCACCTGCGTCGTCCTGACCGCCGCGCGCTCCGGTTCAGAGCGCTTCGACGACCCACACATGACCACTGCTGTCGACGCGGAGGAGTCGGCGCTGCTCCCGTCTGCGCAGGGCCATCAGCAGCCAGACGACGAGCCAGAGGCCGCCGGTCAGGACTGTGAGCAGGAAGTGCGCGAGGTGGGACACCGGAGTCCGGGTCAGGAGGGTGATGCTGTCCTCGGTGGAGTCGAGGAGCAGCGCGCCGGCGAGCACTTCCTGCTCCCGCACCTGCTTGAGGAGGCGGCCCCGACGCTCGACGGGCAGCGGCGCGCCGACCAGCTCTGTCAGCGGCGGCGTCGATCGTTCCAGCGCAGCGCGCCTACGTCTTCTCGGTCGCTCACGTCTTCCCCCGTCCTGCCTGGGGCCACCGTACGACTGCTCCGGGGGCAGCACGGCGACCACGTGGCTGCGAACGCTCATGGCACCTCCCGTTCGGGCGCCCGGCACACACCCGCGGTTCCCTCGCTCCGGAGCAGGAGAAATGCCCTTGCACGGGCTGCTCACCGCTCTGCAGAGTGGCCCGAGGTCGAGCGCAGCGGGGGACTGACGGACCCGAGCGCTGGCCCCTCGTCCGCGGAAAGGGGACAGGCGCATGGCTCGGTTCTTCATCTCGTTCGACGACGGCGCGATGGACCACATACCCGACGAGGACTGGCCTCTCGTCGGTGAGGCGGCGCATGCCGTGGTGCGCGAGGCGCAGGCTGCCGGGGTCTGGGTCCTCGGAGCCGGCATCACCCGGCAGCGGTCGACAGTCGTGGCGCCCGACGGGACGGTCACGTCGGGGCCGGTGCCGGAGACGAAGGCCGTCGTCGGCGGCTTCTCGGTCGTCGACGTGCCGTCGCGCGACGACGCGGTCACCTGGGCGGCCAAGTTCGCCGCCGCCTGTCGGTGCGCGCAGGAGGTGCGGGAGGTTCTGGCCGACCCTGCGGGCTAGCGATGGTCGAGTGCGGTTCAGGTGGTGCGCAGCCGCACCGGGAGGTGCTCGACGTCAGCGACGCGCGCCACCAGCGTGTGCCGTGGTGCACGTCCAGGCGGACGACCACTCGGCCAGTGCCGCAGCTCGGTGATCGACGCGTGCCCTGTGTCCATCTCGCTCAGCCACGGCTGGTCCGCCGACAACCCGAAGGCCCAGCGCAGGGCCACGGCGAGCACCCCGTCGTGCGCCACTGCGACGACCCGCCCACCGGTCCGCGCCTCGGCCACCAACCGCTCCAGCGCCTCCTGCACACGACGGTGGAACTCGCCGAGGGACTCGCCGCCCTCCAAGCGGTCCTCCGCGCGCCACAGCGACCGGTCCTCACCACCGGCAGCCCGGTCCCAGCTCCACGACGGGCCGAAGCGGAACTCGGCCAGGTCCTCCACGACCCGAGGCGGCCGCCCGAGGGCGGCCGCGGTGTCGCGTGCGCGCAACGTGGCACTGCTGACGAGCAGGTCGTCATCGGTCAGGGCGACGGTCGGGCGAAGGAGAGCCGCCTGTTCGTGCCCGAGCGGCGTCAACGGCCCGTCGTCACCCTCGCGCACCTGCTGCGCGTGGCGCAGCAGCAGCAGCGTCACCGCGCCCTCGTCGTCCTCCATCGCACGATCGTCCCGCACTCCGGCGAGACCACGCTCTGCCTGCTAGGAGCTTGTCCTGAAAGCGTGCACGTCGACCACTGCACGCGCGAAGTCTGCCGGCGCCTCCTGGGGCAGGTCGTGCCCCGCGTCGACGAGGCGGTGGTCGAGCAGTGCGCTGAAGTGCGGCTCGTGGTCGCTCCGGGGCTGAGGCGGCGACACGGTGTCGTGCTCGCCGTCGAGGACGATGGTGGGCACGCCGATGACAGGTCGCTCGGCGATCCTGCGCTCCGTCCCGTCGTAGGCAGGGTCGCCCGCCACGAGGCCGTAGCGGTGCCGGTACGAGTGGACGACGACATCGACGAAGTCGGGGTTGTCGAACGCCGGCCGCGTCGTCTCGAAGTCCTCGTCGCTGAACCTCCAGGTGGGGGACCACTCCTCCCACAGCAGCCGGGCGAGCTCACCCCGGTAGCGGAGCAGTCCTTCGCGACCTCGCTCGCCGTGGAGGTAGTACTGGTACCAGTGCGGCCGCTCGTGCTGGGGCAGGGAGGGTGTCGCGGCGCCGGCAATGTCCTGCAGCAGGTAGCCGTTCCCGGTCACCAGGCCCGAGACGCGCTCCGGCCACAGGGCAGCCACCACGCACGCTGCACGACCGCCCCAGTCGTAGCCCGCGACGACCGGCGTCTCGAGTCCGAGAGCGCCGAGGAGCTCGAGCAGGTCGGAAGCCACCGCCGCCTGCTGGCCCGAGCGCATGGTGGCGTCGTCGACGAAGCGGGTGCCGGCGTACCCGCGCAGGGACGGCACCACGACGTTCGCTCCGGCGTCGGACAGGATCTCCGCCACCCGGTCGAAGCTGTGGGCGTCGTAGGGGAAGCCGTGCAGGAGCACCGCTGGCCACCCGTCCCGGCTGCCGCTGCAGCGGACCTCGACGTCGAGCACGCCCGCGCGGACGCTCAGCAGGTCTGGACCGGCGCTCACTCGCGGCCGGTCATCGCCAGCCGCGCGCCGAGAGCGACGAAGGAGACGGAGAAGACCTTGCGCACGCGGTCGACGAGCGCGGGGCGTTCGAGCAGGTGCGTACGCGTCGCGGCCGCGCACACGCCGTAGGCCGCGAACACGACGAACGTCAGGAGCATGAAGACCGCACTGAGACCCAGCATGTGCGACAGCGCATGGGGGCTGTCGGCAGGTACGAACTGGGGCAGGAACGCGAAGAAGAAGATGGTGAGCTTCGGGTTCAGCAGGTTGACGAGGACCGCGCGGGTGACCACCGTGCGAGCAGGGACCGGGCCGCTCGTCGACTGGACGGCCAGCACGCTGCTGTCGCGCCACGTCGACCAGGCCATCCAGATCAGGTAGCCGACGCCGAGGAACTTCACCGTCTCGAAGGCCAGGCCGCTCGCGCGGAGGAGCGCTGCCGTACCCGTCACGGCCGCCACGAGGTGCGGCAGCGTGCCGAGCGTGCACCCGGCGGCTGCGACGAGGCTCGCCCGCCGGCCGCGCGACAGGCCGGCCGCGATGGTGAACAGCGCACCTGTGCCAGGGGTGGCCACGATGATGAGCGAGGTCAGTACGAAGGTCACGCTCACGGTGCCCGCCTCGGGTGGGGAGTGGCTTGGCCGCGATACTGGTGCACGCGGTCGGCCCTCGGCAAGCGCGTTTGCGCGGGCAAGGTGCTGGCGGCCGACCCGCAGGACGAGCAGCACCCGAGGAGGAACGTGGCCACGCCGTGGCACGAGCTGAGCCCGTGGCCGTTCGTCGTCCCCCTCGGAGTGCTGGCCTTCGCCGCCGCGCTGTGGTGGCTGCAGCGACGCGCCGCCCTGACCGTGTCCCGTGCCGTGACCGCTGCGGTGGCGTGCGTCTACGGCGGTGGCGTGGTCGCCAACACGGTCTTCCCGATCTTCATCGGCAAGCCCGGGTCGGGCGTGCCGTGGTGGGACCAGCTGAACCTGACGCCGCTGCAGGGCACGGACGTGAAGGACATGCTGCAGAACGTCGTCGTCTTCCTGCCGTTCGGCGTGCTGCTGCCGCTGCTCGCTCGGGTCCGCTCTGTGCTCCTGGTGCTGGTTGGCGGGTTCCTCTCCAGCCTCGGCATCGAGCTCGTGCAGCTCGTGCAGTCCACGACCGGCAACGGCGGCCACGTCGCGGACGTCAACGACCTGCTCGCCAACACCGTCGGAGCGCCCGGCGGGTACGCGGTCTACCGTGCCGCTCTGCTCCTGCCACGCCTGCGGCGGCTGGCCGAGGACGCCACCTGGCCGCCGACGAGGATGGCGCTGGAGCCTCGTCCTCTTCGGTAGTGGACGAACCGGAGGGGACCATGGCGGATGTCGTGATGCATGCGGTGGTGTCGGTGGACGGCTACGTGGCCGACCCCGACGACGAGGTCGGGCCGCTGTTCGACTGGTACTTCAACGGTGACACCGAGATCGTCGACGGCGGGCCCTTCAAGGTGTCGCCGGAGTCCGCGGCCTACGTGCGCCCGATGTGGCAGAGCATCGGCGCCACCGTCATGGGTCGTCACCTCTTCGACCTGACCAACGGCTGGGAGGGCAAGCCGCCTGCGGGCGACCACGTCGTGGTGGTCTCGCACCGGCCGAAGCCGGACGGCTGGCACCCCGAGGCGTCCTACGACTTCGTCGACGACGTGGCTGCCGGTGTGGCGCGGGCCAAGGAGCGAGCCGGCGACCGGGTCGTCGCGCTCACCGCCGGCGACGTCGGCGGGCAGGCGCTGGCGCTGGGCCTCGTCGACGAGGTTGCGATGGACGTCGTGCCCGTCGTCTTCGGCGCAGGCAAGCGCTACTTCGGTGCCGCCGGCGACAGTGTCGTCCTCGAGGACCCGCACGTCGTCGTCCAGGGCGACCGGGTGCTGCACCTGCGCTACCGCGTCCGTCACTGAGGAGCGACGCGGGCGGCCAGAGCGGCGTACCTGCGGTCCGGCCGGTCGGGAGTCCGTCGCTGCAGCCGGTCGACCTCTGCGAAGCCCGCGTCGGCCAGGTGCTGCGCGAGGACCTCGACGGGCCAGCGGTACGCGGTGGTGACCGCGTGGTCGAACGCAGCCACCTCGTCGTCGCTGTCGAAGAACCCCACGACCAGGACGCCGGTCGGCGTCAGGAGCCGGTGGAAGGCCTGCAACACGCGGTCCAGCTCGACGGGCGGCGTGTGGATGGTCGAGTACCAGCTGAGGACCCCGGCGAGCGAGTGGTCGGCGACGTCGAGCTCGAGCATGGAGCCGACCTCGAAGGGCGGCCCCGGGTGGTGGGCTCGCGCGTGGGCGACGAACTCCGGCACCAGGTCGACGCCCGAGACGTCGACGCCCAGACCGTGCAGCCAGGCTGTCCACCAGCCCGGGCCGCACCCGACGTCGAGGACCGGGCCAGCGAGTCCGAGGAGGTGGCGGCGTACGAACGCCTCGTCCTGCTCGTCGGGCCGCCAGCCGCCGTCGAACAGGTCGACGTAGCGCCCGGCCAGCGCCGAGTAGGCGGTCGACACCCGCTCGAGCTCCACCGCAGCACCCTAGGGCGCCGGCCCCCGGTGAACCTCGCGCGCACGCCGGCGCGTCCTACCAGCGTGCCCAGACACCTGCACCGCCTCGTCGCGGCCCTGCCGATCGCCCTCGCTCTCGCCGTCACCGCGCCCGCGGCCGCGGCGACCCCCGCCCCGTCTGCTCCTGCCACGACCGTGTCCGACGTGCGGCTCAGCGCGCCGGTCACCCGCCTCGTGGGCACAGCGACGACGACGCTCACGGTCGAGGCTCACCTGAGCAACCCCGGCGGAGTGCACCCGGTGAGGGCAGTCTTCAACGACGGCAACGGGGCTGCGACGTGCCCGTGCCTCGTCGTGCGGACCGGCACCTCCCAGTCGGCCCGCGCGGTGGACCCGCAGGCCGGCAACGACCGCACCGTGCCCCTCGAGCTCGTCGGGGGCACTCCCGAGGACGGGCTGTGGCGGGGCACCACGACGCTGGGTGCGGTCAACGCCGGCATCTGGCGCGTCTCGGGGATCTTCACCGAGGACCTGCACGCCGAGAACCTGTTCGACCAGTCACCGGTCACGGTGCCTGCGCTGGAGGCGGCGGCCTTCAACCT
This sequence comes from Motilibacter peucedani, assembly GCF_003634695.1. NCBI lineage: Bacteria > Bacillati > Actinomycetota > Actinomycetes > Motilibacterales > Motilibacteraceae > Motilibacter > Motilibacter peucedani. The sequence goes on along the minus strand of NZ_RBWV01000011.1, from coordinate 542,633 downwards.
GCGCGGTGCCGACTGGCCCCGCATCGCGATCGCGGCCGTGCCCACACCTCGCGCCGACCGGCCCACGGTGATCAGCGGCACCGCGCGCCTGTCCCGCACCGGGCACGCGGCGACCGGGCTCCGGCTCGCGGTCTACGGCGGCGGCTGCGAGATGGCCGCGCTGAGCGAGGGCGCGCTGCTCGGCAAGGCCGTCGTCGGGCGCGACGGGCGCTGGCGCACGACCACGACGACCGCCGACACGGCCGTCTGCGTGCGCTACGCCGAGGCCGCGGTGCCGACGGCCGCGCCGGGGAGCTGGGCGGCGCAGGTCGTGCGCACCGTCGACCTGTCGAAGCTGCGCCGCACGGTGACTGCTGCGCCGGTCGCGGCCTCGGCCGAGGCGGGCACGGACGTGCGGGTCCGGGGGCGCATCTGGCCTCGGGCGAGCGGCGGCGACGTGCGCCTCCAGCGGCGCGTCGGCCGCACCTGGCGGCAGGTAGGGCAGGCCTACACCGGCACGACAGGGACCTACACCCTCGTCGCCACGCCTCCGGCGCGCGGTGCCAACTCCTACCGCGTGCTGCTGCGGCGGGGGGCCTTCGGTGCCGCCTACAGCAAGTCGTTCACCATCACGGGCCGCTGACCGGACGGCTCACAGTCCGGTGTGGTTGACCCCGTAGACCGCCTGGGCGTGGGTGAACTTGTCGCCGTAGGGCGACTCGAGCTGGTGGATGAGCCCGTTGCGGCTGAAGTGCTGGAACTTGAGGTAGGACTTCGCGGCCCGGACCGCCTGCGTGTTCCAGTTGGCCTTGACGTGGTCGACGCCGTAGACGGCGTCGGCCTTCTTGAAGCCGTCACCGTAGGACGACGAGAGCTGGTCGATGAGGCCGAGGCGGGAGAAGGCCTGGAAGCGCAGGTAGTCCTGCGCCGCGCCGACCGCCTGCCGCTGCGCGACGGTCACAGCCTGAGCGGGCGTGGTGGAGACCGCCGTGGGCACCGCGGCAGCGACGAGCGCAGCGGCGGTGAAGAGCAGCTTCTTCATCTGACCAGTCCTCGGGGTCGTGGGGCGCCGGGCATGCCGGTGCCTGATCATCGGCGCGGCTCGCCGCGACCTGAGTGGTCGTGAGCGCGGCGGGGTAGGCCCTCCACCAACTCCCCGCTCCGCTCCCGAGAGGCCTCATGTCCCAGCGCACCATCGTCATCACCGGAGCGAGCGACGGGATCGGTGCAGCGGCGGCCCGGACGCTCGCCTCCCGCGGTGAGCACGTCGTCCTCGTCGGCCGCTCTCCCGAGAAGACGGCAGCGCTCGGCGCCGAGCTCGGTGCGCCGTTCCACGTGGCCGACTACGCGGACCTCGCGCAGGTCCGGCGGCTCGCGCGAGAGCTCACCGACGCGTACCCGCGCATCGACGTGCTGGCCAACAACGCCGGCGGCATCATGGCCGGCCGCACCATGACCGTCGACGGGTTCGAGAAGACCTTCCAGGTCAACCACCTCGCCGGCTTCCTGCTGACCCACCTGCTGCTGCCGACGCTGGTGGAGAGCAGGGCGACGGTGGTCCAGACCTCGAGTCGCGCGGCCTCCGCCTTCAGCAGGTTCGACATCGACGACCTGCAGAACTCCCGCAGCTACTCGCCCCAGCGGGCCTACGGCAACGGCAAGCTCGAGAACGTCCTGTTCACCCGCGAGCTCCACCGGCGCTACGCCCAGCACGGCCTCTCGACGGCGGCGTTCCACCCCGGGGTGGTGGGCACGAACTTCGGCAGCGAGTCGACCTTGCTGATGCGGGCCGTCTACCACACGCCCCTGGTCAAGCGGCTCTTCACCCGGACCCCTGACCAGGGCGCTGCGCCCCTGCTGTGGCTGCTCGACAGCACGCCCGGCAAGGACTGGCAGTCGGGCGAGTACTACGAGAGGTACGCAGTGGCGCGCACTGCGCCCGCGGCGTACGACGACGAGCTGGCGCGTCGCCTCTGGGACGAGTCCGAGCGCCTCGTGGGGGCCGCGGTCTGAGAGCTCGCGGCGCGCACGGTCGCGAGGAAGTCCGTGAAGGCAGCGTCGACACGCATGTGGTCTCCCGTGGCATCGAGGTCCATGAGAAGGCCGCGCACCACGGCGAGCACCACCGAGCCGAGACCTGGGTGGCCGGTGGTGGCCATGCCCTGCTCGAGCGGCGCCAGCCAGTCGGTGGTCGCCTCTCGCCGGAAGTCCGGCCAGTGCGGTGCGCCGGCGGTGTCGTGCAGCGGGCTGAAGATGCGCAGGTAGGGACGTCCCTGCGCTCCGGAGATCGCCTTCCACGCGCGGGCCAGGGTGTCGAGGTAGTCCTCGTCAGGCCGCAGGGTCAGCAGTCCGGTGAAGTCGGCGACCTGGCGGGCCCGTGCTGCTACCAGCACCTCCCGCAGCAGGCCGTCGCGCGTGCCGAAGTGGTAGACGAGCATGCGGCTCGACGTGCCCACCGCCGTGGCGAAGGCCTCGAGGCGGTCGGGCAGCCCGTGCGCCAGAGCGTGGTCGGTGCACGCCTCGAGGAGCCGCTGGCGGATCTCCGGCTGGGGGCGTCGTCCCACCCACGCACCGTTTCACGTAATCGCCGCTACGTCTACCGTCGTCAGCAGGTGCTCGACGGCGGAGGGAGCGGGACGTGACGAGGGTGGTCTTCGTGCACGGGGCGTGCGTGCAGGACGGTACGTGGTGGTGGCGCCCGACGGGCGACGCGCTGGCCGCGCGGGGCGTACGCAGCGTCGCCCCGCTGCTGCCGAGCTGCGGCGAGACCGGTCTGCCGGTGGGCGGCGACGGGCCAGGGCTGGTGGAGGACGTGGCCTCGGTCCGGGCGGTGCTGCTCGCCGACGACGAGCCGACGGTCGTGGTCGGGCACAGCTACGGCGGCATCATCGTTGCCGACGCCATCGCCGGGGTGCCCAGCGTGCGCCACCTGCTGCTCGTCTCCAGCTACCTGCCCGAGCGGGGCCAGACCCTCTCGGAGTTCGGCGCGCCGGAGCCGTCGCCGGCGCTCGACGTCGACCCCGAGCGGGGCACCTTCACCGTCCGGCCCGAGCTCGCGGCGGAGACGTTCCTGCAGGACTGCGCCGCCGACGTCCAGCGCGAGGCGCTGGGGAAGGTCGCGCTGCAGAGCCTGCGCGTCCTCAGCGACCCGGTGCGGGTTGTGGGGTGGAAGGAGGTCGCGACCACCTACCTCGTGTGTGCCGAGGACCGTGGCACCCCGGCGTCGCTGCAGCGGGACTACGCGCAGCGGGCGGACCGTGTGGTGGAGCTCGACAGCGGCCACCACCCGTTCCTCTCGCAGCCGGAGGCCGTCGCGGACCTCATCATGGGCCTGTGACCCCACCACTCGAACCCACCGTCACCCTGGTCCGCGCCGAGCGGCTCGCGGGGTCGGTGCCCTACGCGTACGCCGCCATCGCCGCACCCGGGGCGCTGGTCTTCACCGCGGGCGCCTGCCCGCTCGACGCCGACGGGCGGACGGTCGCCGTCGGCGACGTCGTCGGGCAGGCGCAGCAGGTGATGGCGAACCTCGCGGTGGCGCTGGAGGCGGCCGGCGCGGGCCTGGGCGACGTCGTGAAGACGACCGTCTTCGTCGCGTCGTCGAGGCGCGACGACCTCGGCGCCGCGTGGGAGGTCGTGCATGCAGCGTTCGGCGACCACGACGCGCCCAGCACGCTGCTCGGCGTCGGCGTGCTGGGCTGGCCCGACCAGCTGGTCGAGGTGGAAGCGGTCGCCGTGCGCCCGCCGGGGTGATGCCCCGCGGAGTCACCGAGCGGGCGGGCCCGCCGTCACCAGAGCGGTCAGCGCCTCCCACGGGTCGGCGACCTCCGCGCCATGGCCGAGCAGCAGCCGTCGCCCGCCCTGCTCGACCAGCCGGAGGAGGCTGCGCTCGGCGACGTGCGCGTCGGCGGTGAAGGGAGCCGGCGCGCGCTCCAGGCGTCCGCCCACCGACCCGACGCAGTCACCGACGAGCACGTCTCCCGACCGCTCGTCGACGAATGACACGTGGCCCGGAGTGTGACCGGGCGTGGCCATCACGCGCAGCGGACCGACCCGGTCACCGTCCCCGACGCGCCGCGCGTCCGGCAGCTCGTCGCCCGACCAGACCCGGGCCTGCGGTGCCTGGGCTCGGACTCGGGCCAGGCCCCCGGTGTGGTCGGGGTGGTAGTGGGTGACCACCACGTCGGACACCTCTGCCCAGGCAGCGCCCAGCTCGACGAGGCCGGCCGCGACGCCCTCGGCGGACGGGTCCATCCCCGTGTCGACGAGGACGACGCGGTCCTCGCTCGCGACCAGGTAGGCGCGGACGTCCAGCTCCACGCCCGCCGGACCGGCCATCCCGGGCGGCAGGCGCAGCGGCATCACGACCGGCAGCACGTCGAGCACGGCTACTGCACCTTCGCCTCAGGGTGGTCCAGGCCGTACGAGTAGCCGAGGAAGTCCTCGCGGGCGGCGAACTCGAGGTCCGGGGTGTCGGAGAAGAGCCCGTCGACCCCCGCGGCGAACAGCGCGGAGTACTCCGCGAGGACGTCGCCGTAGGCGTTGGGGTCGGTGCCGATCCGGTCCTGCGCCGGCAGGAACTGGTTCTCGGGCCGCACGGTGTAGGGGACGACCTCCACGCCTGCTGCGTGCGCGTCCCGGACCAGCGGCGACGCGGCACCGGTCGACCCGTCGGCGGCGAGCGGGAACACCTGGGCCTTGTCCGGCCCGAGCCAGTCGGCGTAGGTGGCGATCTCCCGGAGCCCTGCCGGGGTGGTCATCTGCGCGTAGGTCTCCGGGTTCCCGCTGGCCACGTGGTCCCACGGCCGGGCCGTCGGGCCGGCGCTGGTCAGCTGCACGAGGTGCACCCGCAGCTTGTAGGTGCGGCGCAGGGCGCGCAGGTTGGCCTCCTCGAACGACTGCACGTAGACGTCGGCGCTGTGCTTGTCGAGCCGGTTCGCGCGCAGGGTGTCGACCAGCACGGGCTCGAGCGGGAGGCCGATGGACGCGAAGTAGGTCGGGTGCTTCGTCTCCGGCGCGATCCCGATGTCGCGGTGGTAGATCCGGCTCTCGCGCTTCGCGAAGTCGATGACCTGCTGCAGGGTCGGGATCTGGTAGCGCCCGTCGAGGATCGTGTTGTGCTCGCGCACGTCGGGGAGCCGTTCCACCGCGCGCAGCGTCTGCAGCTGCGCGTAGGTGAAGTCCTGCGTGAACCACCCGGTCTGCGTCACGCCGTCGATGGTCTTCGTGGTCTGCAGTGACGCGAACTCCGGGTGCTGCGCCACGTCGGTCGTGGAGGTGATGTTCGGCTCGTGCCGCACGACGAGCACGTGGTCCTTGGTGGTCACCAGGTCGGGCTCGATGACGTCCGCGCCCATCCGCACCGCGAGGTCGTAGCTCGCGAGCGTGTGCTCGGGGCGGTATCCCGACGCGCCGCGGTGGCCGAAGATCAGCGGCGCGTCGACAGACGTACGCGTGCTGTTCTGCCCTGCGTCCGCCGAGGTCACCAGGCCGACGGGTGTCAGCACGGCGGCCAGCGCCGCGACGCCCGCAGCGAGGCGGACCTTCAAGCGGGGCATGGATCGGGTCATGGGTCGGCTCCCTTCCACAGCATCGCGTGCCGGGACCGTTCCCGAGCTCCGTCGCCGTGGGACGAACCAGACAACCACGGAGAAGTGCCCCGGGGGAAGAACCCGAGGCGGCCTGGAGCTGAACGTCAGTCGCCCCGCCCGTCCGGGCGGACGGGCGGGGCGGGCCGCCGTGGTGGGGCGAGGGTCAGGGAGCGCAGGACTCCGCTGCAGCGTGCTTGGGCGTCACGCCCACGCACCGGAAGGCCGCTGGGTTGACCTGCGCGGGCGGCTTCCAGAGCATGCTCGCCTGCTCGTAGTCGTAGGCGAAGCCGAGCAGCTGGGCCTCGTGGTAGGCGGCGCCCAGGAAGCCGATGCCGAACGGCCGCCGGGTCGAGGCCTGGTAGCCCGCCGGCACGATCACCGTCGGGTAGCCGGCACGGGCGCCGATCCCGGCCGAGCTGCTGCCGGCGAACAGGATCGAGTCGAGGTGGCTCGCAGCCATCGCCGCGTCGATGTAGCCCTTGCTGGTCGCCAGGTCGGATGCCCGGTCGGCGTCGTGCTTGGCCTTGGCGGCAGCCAGGTCCACCGCCTCGGACGCGAACAGCTGCGTCGCACCGAACTTCTGGGTGGTCATGGGGTTGGCGCGGTAGAAGTCGGCGACGGAGGAGATGTCCTTGAAGGCGAAACCGGGCGCGGTGCGGGTCTGCAGGTAGCTGTTCAGGTCGCGCTTGAACTCATAGGTCAGGACCGACGAGCCACCAGGCGTACCGCTGGTGTCCAGCGCCACCGGCACGAGAGTCGCGCCCTGGGCGACGAGCTCGGCCTTCGCCTGCTGCCACAGCGCGTCCTGGTCGGGCGAGAGCACGCCGGGGTCCTGGACGCCGATGCGTGCACCTTGCAGAGCCGTCGTGCTGAGGGCCTTCGTGTAGTCCGTACCGGCGTAGGGCGCGCTGCTCGCGGTAGCGGGGTCAGCGGGGTCCACACCAGTCATGGCTGTGAGCTCGGCTGCGACGTCGTAGACGTGGCGCCCCATGGGGCCGGCGGTGTCCTGGCTCGCGGAGATCGGGATGATGCCGGTGCGGCTGACGAGCCCGACAGTCGGCTTGATCCCGGCGAGGGAGTTGGCGTTCGACGGGCTCAGGATCGAGCCGGAGGTCTCGGTGCCGATGCCGACCGCGGCCATGCCGGACGCGATGCCGGCGCCCGTGCCGGAGCTCGAGCCGCTCGGGGTGACGCTGGTGTCGTAGGGGTTGAGCACCTGGCCGCCGAGCGAGCTGTAGCCCGAGGGCATGCCCGAGGTGAGGAAGTTGGCGAACTCGCTGAGCTTGGTCTTGCCGAGGATCACCGCGCCAGACTTCTTGAGCTGCTTCACCAGCGGCGCGTCGTCGACCGGGTAGTTCCCTGCGAGCGCCAGCGACCCGGCCGTCGTCGGCACCCCGTTGAGGTCGATGTTGTCCTTGATCAGCACCGGGATGCCCATCATCGGGCCGAGGTCGATGCCCTTCTTCCGGGCGTGGTCGGCGTCCTTCGCCTCGCGCTTCCAGTCCGGGTTGATCGCCTGCACCGCGTTGATCGCCGGAGCGTCGGCGTTGATCGCCTCGATGCGGTCGAGGTAGAGCTCGGCGAGGTCGACGGCGTCGATCTTCCCCGCGTCGAGCAGCGACTCGAGCTGCTGCACCGTGGCCGTCGTGATGTCGACCAGCGGGGTGTCGACGTGCGAGGAGGCACGGCCCGGCACGGCGCTCGCCGTGAGAGCGGCGACCAGTGCTGCGGCTGCGGCAGTGCCGGTGAGCGCCGTACGCATTCCGCCTCGGCGGAGGATGCTCGTGGTTGGCATCGGTGTCCCTTTCGTCCGGTGACGTGCAGGACGAACAGCACCAGATGCACCGGTGAACCGGAAGGGGGAGCGACCACACGCAACCAGACCCTTACCGGGGCGAAACACCCGGCGCCGTGACGAGCTGACCGAGAACCCTGTTGGTCGGCGCGCTCCGGAGCCCTAGCATCGCGCGCATGACAGGTCCGCAGCCCTACCTGCAGCTGCCCGGGACGGCGCGTGAGGCCCTCTCCACCTACGGCTCCGTCTTCGGCTGCACGGTCCACGTGCACACCTTCGCCGAGTTCGGCCGCACCGACGGGCCGCCGACCGCGGTCGCCCACGGCTACCTCAGTGACGGGCCGGTGGACCTCTTCGCCTCCGACGTGGCGGGTGACCAGCCGCCGCTGCGCTGCGAGGGGCTGCTGTTCTCGCTGCTGGGCGCCGCTCCTCCGGCGACGCTGCGCGAGTGGTTCGCCGCGCTCTCGGAGGGTGGCCGCGTCGTCGACGACCTGCAGCGCCGGCCGTGGGGGGCGCACGACGGCACGGTGGTCGACCGCTTCGGCGTGCCGTGGCTGATCGGGTTCGAGGGCGAGGGCTGAGGGGGCTCAGCCCGGCAGGACGACGTCCAGGGCGGGAACTCCGCCGGTGACCCGTCGCTGCACGACCTGCCAGCCGAGGCCGGTCGCCACGGCTGCCACGTCGTCCACGTCCTCGGGCACCGCACCCGCAGCGGCCTTCTCGAGCAGGGCCCGCGCGAGCACGCCCTTGCCGTGCTTGGAGAAGTGCGACACCACGCGCGGCGGTCCCGACGGGCGCGGCGACAGCACGCGTACCCCCAGCACCTGGTGGCGCAGCGGCCCGGTCGGGGGCCACATGCCGGCGTAGTCCGTGGAGCGCAGGTCGACGGCGAACGACGTACGCAGCACCGCCGGCATCGCGTCGCGCAGCGCTGCGCGCCACACCGGCGTCAGCGGACCGAGCGCCGGGAGCGTCGCCGAGACGGGTACGCGGTAGTCCGGCACCAGGTCGCTGCCGCGCACGATGCCGAAGAGCCCCGAGAAGACGAGCACCGAGCGCTCGGCCAGACCGCGTACGTCCGGGCCCATCGAGGGCACGTCGAGCCCGGCGTAGACCACGCCGGTGTAGCGGTCGAGGGCGGGGCGGGTGGGACTCGTCGCCGCCGAGCGGTTCGCCTCGAGGGCGGCCTCGACCACGGCGGGCGGCAGCTTCAGCGCCGCGGCCGCAGCTCCCTCGTCGGCGGAGACTCCCGCAACCTCGGTGAGCACGCGCCGTCGGGTCGCACCGAGCCGGGGCGCGACCAGGGCGTCGCAGTCGACCGGGGGCCCGTCGCCGCCCGTCGACTTGGCCTCGCTGGGCGGCAGGAGCAGGAGCACCCGGGCACGCTACCCGGCGCGTTGTGTCCGAACCCGCCGCCCACCCCTACGTCCGGCACGATGTGACTTCTTGCCAATCGGATTGGAAAGAAGTCACATCGTGCCAAAGGGAGGGGCGCACGACGGGCTAGCGCTGCGGGACGATCTCCGGGGCGGTGAGGCGCACCTCGTCGGCGGCCTTGTCGTCGGGCTGGAGCTGCGAGGCGCGCTCGGCCTCCACGCGCTGGAGGTAGCGCTCGACCTCGGTCTGCTCCTGCTCCGGCGTCCAGCCCAGCACGCCGGCCATGAGCCGTGCGGCCTGCGGGGCGGCGCTGACACCGCGGTCCCAGGCTTCGATCGACACCCGGGTGCGCCGGGCGAGCACGTCGTCGAGGTGGCGGGCGCCCTCGTGCGTCACCGCGTAGACGATCTCGACGGCCAGGTAGTCGTCGGCGCCGGCCACGACCTCACCGAGCGAGGGGTCCTTGGCGAGCAGCTCGAGCAGCTCGTCGACGAGCGTGCCGTATCGGTTGAGCAGGTGCTCGATGCGCGCGACGTGCAGCCCCGCCTTCTCGGCGATGAGGTGCCGCCGGTTCCAGGCGGCGGAGTAGCCCTCCGCGCCGACGAGGGGTACGCGGTCGGTGACGCACTCGGGGATGCGCCCCTCGAGCCCGTGGCTGACGGCGTCGACCGCGTCCTTCGCCATGACGCGGTAGGTCGTGTACTTCCCGCCGGCGACCACGACGAGCCCGGGCGCCGCGTGCGCCACGACGTGCTCGCGCGACAGCTTGGACGTCGACTCCGACTCACCGGCGAGCAGCGGGCGCAGGCCCGCGTAGACGCCCTCGACGTCCTCCTTGGTGAGCGGCGTCGACAGCACGCTGTTGACGTGCTCGAGCAGGTAGTCGATGTCGCTGGCCGACGCGGCGGGGTGCGCCTTGTCGAGGTCCCAGTCGGTGTCGGTCGTGCCGACGATCCAGTGCCGGCCCCACGGGATGACGAACAGCACGCTCTTCTCGGTGCGCAGGATCAGCCCGGTCTCGGACTGGATGCGGTCGCGCGGGACGACCAGGTGGATGCCCTTGGAGGCGCGCACCTTGTACTGCCCACGCCCGCCGATCAGCGCCTGGGTCTCGTCGGTCCACACGCCCGTGGCGTTGATGACCTGCTTGGCCCGGATCTCGAACGTGGTGTCGCCCTCGAGGTCGTGCACCAGCGCCCCGGTGACGCGCTCGCCCTCGCGCAGCAGGTCGACGACCCGGGTGCGCGACGCGACGACGGCGCCCTGCTGGGCCGCCGTGCGGACGATCATCATCGTGTGGCGGGCGTCGTCGACCTGCCCGTCGTAGTACTGCACGGCCCCGACGAGGGAGTCCTTGCGCAGCGCCGGCGCGAGGCGGAGCGCACCTCGCCGCGTGAGGTGCCGGTGGTGCGGCACGCCGCGGGCCGCGCCGCCCTCCAGCCCCATGGTGTCGTAGAGCAGCACGCCGGCACCGACGTAGGGCCGCTCCCAGAACCGGTGCGTCAGCGGGTAGAGGAAGGGGATGGGCTTGGTGAGGTGCGGCGCGAGCGTCTGGAGGATCAGCCCGCGCTCGCGCAGCGCCTCCCGCACCAGCCCGAAGTCCATCATCTCGAGGTAGCGCAGGCCGCCGTGCACGAGCTTGCTCGAGCGGCTCGACGTGCCGCTCGCCCAGTCCCGCGCCTCGACGAGCCCGGTACGCAGTCCGCGGGTCGCCGCGTCGAGCGCGGCGCCGGCGCCGACGACGCCGCCGCCGATGACCAGGACGTCGAGCTCCTCGGTGGCCAGGCGGGAGAGGGCCGTGCTGCGGTCCTCCGGTGAAAGCGCGACTGTGGTCACGAGCTGCCTCGATCTCTCTTCTTCGGTGGTTCGGTGGTTCGGTGGTGCGGTGGGTTCTCCCGGTACAACGCCCCGGGAGGCGCGGACGGTGCCGGGCGGGGGTGTGACCCTCGCCCCGCACCGCCCGCCGGACGACTAGTCGACGTCTACCCAGTCGAGGGTCCGCTCGACGGCCTTCTTCCACTTGGCGTGGCCGGTCTCGCGCTGCTCCTCGCTCCAGTTGGGCTCCCAGCGCTGGTCCTCGTTCCAGTTCTCCCGCAGCTCGTCGGTGTTCTTCCAGAACCCGACGGCGAGACCTGCCGCGTAGGCGGCGCCCAGCGCCGTCGTCTCGGCGACCACCGGCCGGCTGACCGGAACGCCGAGCACGTCGGCCTGGATCTGCATGCACAGGCTGTTGGCGGTGACGCCGCCGTCGACCTTCAGCACGTCGAGGTGGACGCCGGAGTCCTTCTCCATCGCGTCGGCGACGTCGCGGCTCTGGTAGCAGATGGCCTCGAGGGTGGCGCGCGCCAGGTGGGCGTTGGTGTTGTAGCGAGAGAGCCCGACGATCGCGCCGCGCGCGTCGGAGCGCCAGTAGGGCGCGAACAGGCCGGAGAACGCCGGCACGAAGTAGACGCCTCCGCTGTCCTCGACCTGGCGGGCCAGCGCCTCGCTCTGCGCCGCGCCGCTGATGATGCCGAGCTGGTCGCGCAGCCACTGCACCGCCGAGCCGGTGACGGCGATCGAGCCCTCGAGCGCGTAGACCGGCGCCTCGTCGCCGAAGCGGTAGCAGACGGTGGACAGCAGGCCGGAATCGGAGCGTACGAGCTCGGTGCCCGTGTTCAGCAGCAGGAAGTTGCCTGTGCCGTAGGTGTTCTTGGCCTCGCCCGGCGCGAAGCACACCTGGCCGACCATGGCGGCCTGCTGGTCGCCGAGGTCGCCCGTCAGCGGCACGGCGCCACCGAGCGGCCCGCCGCTCAGCGCCTCGCCGTAGCCCGCGGGCTCGGAGGAGGACTTGATCTCCGGGAGCATGGAGCGCGGGATGTCGAAGAAGCCGAGCAGCTCGTCGTCCCAGTCGAGCGTCTCGAGGTTCATGAGCATCGTGCGGCTGGCGTTCGTCACGTCGGTGACGTGGACGCCGCCGTTGACGCCGCCGGTGAGGTTCCACAGCAGCCACGAGTCCGTGTTGCCGAAGATCGCGTCGCCGCGCTCGGCCGCGGCGCGTACGCCGTCGACGTTCTCGAGGATCCACTGCACCTTGCCGGCGGAGAAGTACGTCGCCGGCGGGATGCCGGCCTTCTGCCGGATGACGTCGCCGCGGCCGTCGCGGTCGAGCGCCGAGGCGATGCGGTCGGTGCGGGTGTCCTGCCAGACGATCGCGTTGTAGTAGGGGCGCCCGGTCTTCTTGTCCCACACGACGGCGGTCTCGCGCTGGTTGGTGATGCCGCAGGCCGCGAGGTCGGAGGCGTTGAGCCCCTGCTTGCCCATGGCGGTGCGGATGACGGAGCTGGTGCGTTCCCAGATCTCGACCGGGTTGTGCTCGACCCAGCCGGCCTGCGGCAGGATCTGCTCGTGCTCGAGCTGGTGCTTGCCGATCTCCTTGCCCGAGTGGTCGAAGATCATGAAGCGCGTGCTGGTGGTGCCCTGGTCGACTGCGCCGACGAAGTCAGCCATGCGAGGTCCTTCCACGAAGTGGATCGAGTGGTGTGCGAGGGTCAGACGGTGGCGCTGGCGGGGAGCTCGACGGTGTCGCGGTCGGGCGTGCCCCGGCCCGGCTCCTCCTCCTCGTCGGGGATCGGCAGGAACTTGCCCACGAGCAGGTCGTAGAGCCCGCCGCCGATCAGGCCGCCGACGACCGGCGCGACTATGGGCACCCAGAAGTAGACCGTGCCGTCGGCCGAGGTCCACGCGTGCGAGAAGCCGGTGATGGACTCCGCGAGGCGCGGGCCGAAGTCGCGCGCCGGGTTGATCGCGTAGCCGGAGTTGACGCCCCAGGCCATGCCGATGGCCACGACCAGGAACCCCGTCACGACCGGCCCGATGTTGGCCAGGGGAGAGGTGTTGCGGGCGTCCACGATCGCGAAGATGCCGAAGAGCAGGATCGCCGAGCCGATCACCTCGTCGACGACCGCCATGTGCAGGCTGACGCCCGGCTGCGTGGCGAAGATGCCCTGCGACTTGTAGCCGTGCGACGGGTCGAACTTCGCCAGCACCTCGCTGTAGTTCCAGCGCACGAGCAGCGCGGCCACGAAGGCTCCGGCCGTCTGTGCGAGCGAGTAGGGCAACACCTTGCGCCACTCGAAACCACGGAATACCGCCAACGTGATGGTGACGGCTGGGTTGAGGTGTGCGCCGCTGAGGCGCGCGGCGACGTAGACGCCGAAGGTCACGCCGAAGCCCCACGCCCAGTGGATCGCGTTGGCATCGCCGTTGCCCCCGGCGACCACCTGCGCCACCACGCCGACGCCGAACAGGATCAGCACCATCGTGCCGGCGAACTCGGCGCAGAGCTCGCCCACGAGTCGGTTCTTCCACAACGCCGCCAAGACACCCACTCCTTCGTGACTGGGCCCTGCCTCGTCAGCAGGGCACCTGCTTGGTGCTGCGAACGTAGGGCGGCCGCACGCGCGCGACAACGGATCTTCGTCGGCATTGTCGAACGATCGAGAGGTACGCTCCGCGGCATGCCGGGTCCGGTGCAGTCGGTGGAGCGGGCAGCAGCCATCCTCAAGCTGCTGGCGGCGAGCTCTGCCCCGCTGGCCCTGGTCGAGGTGGCCAACAGCCTGGACCTGGCCAAAGGCACTGCCCACGGCCTGCTGCGCACGCTGGTCGAGGTCGGCTTCGTGGAGCAGGACCGCACGAGCGGCCGCTACGCGCTCGGCGCGACGCTCCTCCAGCTGGGCACCGACTACCTCGACGTCAACGAGCTGCGCTCGCGCGCGCTCAACTGGGCCGACCCGCTGGCCTCGCGCACCGGCGAGGCCGTGCGCGTGGGCGTGCTGCACGGCGCCGAGGTCCTGGTCGTGCACCACGTCTTCCGCCCGGACGACACCGCGCAGACGGTGGAGGCGGGCGCCCTGCTCCCCGCGCACGCCACGGCCCTGGGCAAGGTGCTGCTCGCCCACGACCCGGCCGCGGTCGCGCGCCTCGGCGCGCCGCTCGCCAGCTTCACGCACCGTACGCTGACCGACTCCCGCGCCCTCGCGGCGTCGCTCGCGGAGGTGCGGCGCCGCGACTGGGCGGTGTCGGTGGAGGAGCTCGAGGTGGGGCGCGCGGCGATCGCCGCACCGATCCGCGGGCGCGGCGGGCTGGTCGTCGGAGCGGTCGGCATCAGCGGCGACTGCGACCGCTTGGCCCCGCGCGGCACGCCGCCGGCCGGCCTGCTCTCGCTGGTCGCCGACACCGCGAGGGCCATCTCCCACGAGCTGGGGGCCCGCGCCCATGGCTGAGCGCTACGTGGCCGCCGTCGACCAGGGCACCACCTCCACCCGGTGCATCCTGTTCGACCAGGGCGGCCGGCTGGTCTCGGTCGCCCAGCGCGAGCACCGCCAGCACTACCCCCAGCCCGGCTGGGTCGAGCACGACGCGACCGAGATCTGGCGCAACGTGCAGGCGGTGGTGCCCGAGGCGGTCCGCCAGGCCGGCGTGTCGGTCGACCAGGTCGTCGCGCTCGGCATCACCAACCAGCGCGAGACCATCGTGCTGTGGGACCGGCACACCGGCGTGCCTGTCGCGCGGGCGATCGTGTGGCAGGACACGCGCACCGACCTCATCGCCTCGACGTTGGAGGAGGACGGGCGCAGCGCCGGCATGCGGCGGACGACCGGACTGCCGCCCACGACGTACTTCTCCGCGCCGAAGGTCCAGTGGCTGCTCGAGAACGTACGCGGTCTGCGCGAGCGCGCGGACCGCGGCGACGTGCTCTTCGGGACGATGGACACCTGGCTGGTCTGGAACCTCACCGGCGGCCCGCGCGGGGGCCGGCACGTCACGGACGTGACGAACGCCAGCCGTACGCTCCTCATGGACATCGCCACGCTCGAGTGGGACCCCGGCCAGCTGGCCGCCTTCGGCATCCCGCGCGTCGTGCTGCCGGAGATCCGGTCGTCGGCAGAGGTCTACGGCACCGCGAGCGAGGTGCTGCCGGGCGTACGCATCGCCGCGGCCCTCGGCGACCAGCAGGCCGCGCTGTTCGGGCAGACCTGCTTCGACGCCGGCGAGGCGAAGTGCACCTACGGCACCGGCAGCTTCCTGCTGCTCAACACCGGCGCCGAGGTCGTGACGTCGTCGCACGGGCTGCTGACCACGGTGGCCTTCCATCTGGGGGGCGAGCGGCCGACCTACGCGCTCGAGGGCTCGATCGCGATCACCGGCTCGCTGGTGCAGTGGTTCCGCGACAGCCTCGGGCTGATCCGGACGGCCCCCGAGATCGAGACGCTGGCCCGCACGGTCGACGACAACGGCGGCTGCTACATCGTCCCCGCGTTCTCCGGGCTCTTCGCGCCCCACTGGCACAGCGAGGCACGCGGCATCATCGTCGGGCTGACCTCCTTCATCACCAAGGGCCACCTCGCCCGGGCGGTGCTCGAGGCGACCGCGTGGCAGACGCGCGAGGTGCTCGACGCGATGGACGCCGACTCCGGACTGGCGCTGACCGGGCTCAAGGTCGACGGCGGGATGACCTCCAACAACCTGCTCATGCAGTTCCTCGCCGACGTCCTCGACGTGCCGGTCGCCCGGCCCATGGTCTCCGAGACGGTGTCGCTCGGTGCGGCCTACGCGGCGGGGCTGGCCGTGGGCTACTGGCCCGACCTGCAGGGGCTGCGCCGCAACTGGCACCGGGCCGGGCAGTGGACGCCCGCGATGGACCCCGCGACACGTGCGGCGGAGTACGACAACTGGCAGCGGGCGGTGCAGCGGACCTTCGACTGGGTACGCCCTGCATCGCACGGACCCGGCTGAGATCCAGCAGCCGGGCGAGGGTGGAATCGCAGGTGAGGGGGAGTGGAGTGCTGGGACGCCGCAACGACGCGGGGGTCGCCCAGGTCGCGCAGGCTGTCGTGGCCGCGCTGGAGGTCGACGACACGACCGGCCTGCTGGTGTGCGACCCGGTCCTCGACCCGGAGGGCCGGGTGGAGGACTTCGTCTACGTGCACCAGAACGCGACGGCGTCATCACTGCTCCAGATGGATGCGCTCGTCGGGCGCCGGATGCTCGAGGTGTTCCCCGACCTGGCCCGGTCCGAGCTGATGACCACCTACCGGTGCCTGGCGGCCACGGGCGGGCGCGCGGTGACGAGCAGCCGCTTCGAGGCCATGCGCTCGCACCTCGACGGCCACTCCTACGAGATCGCCGCCGACGCGCGCAGCGGCCTGCTCGTGCTGCTGTTCCGCGACGTCACCGCCGCTGAGGACGCGAAGGCCGCCCTCGCGGCCCTCGCCGCCAACGAGCGCCGGTTCCGCGCGCTGGTGGAGCAGGCGACCGACGTGATCCACCTGATCGACTCCTCCGGACGCACGATCTACGCCAGTCCGGCGCTGGGCCGCATCCTGGGCTACTCGCCCAGCGAGGTCTCGGCACTGCCCTTCACCGCCTTCGTCGACCCGGACGACCTCGAGCAGGCGCGCAGCGGCTGGGAGGCGGTGCGCTCGGCAGGACCCGAGCAATTGTTCCGGTGGTCGGCCCACATGCGGACCTCGACCGGCGAGTCCCGCTGGTGCGAGGTCTCGGCGCGCAACAAGCTGAGCGACCCCTCCATCGCCGCCGTGGTCGTCAACTGGCACGACGTCACCGAGCGCCGCGAGCTGGAGGTCCAGCTCGCGCACGACGCGACCCACGACCCGCTCACCGGGCTGCCGAACCGCCGACTGATGGGCGAGCTCGTCGAGCACGCCATCGCCCGGTCGGTGCGCGGCACGAACTCCGCCGGCCTGCTCTTCTGCGACGTCGACCACTTCAAGGTCGTCAACGACACGCTCGGGCACGCCGCGGGCGACGACCTGCTCGTGCAGCTCGGACGCCGGCTGAGGGAGGCGCTGCGCCCCGGGGACGTCGTCGGCCGCTTCGGCGGCGACGAGTTCGTGGTCCTCTGCGAGGACCTCACCGAGGTCTCGGACCTGTTCGCGGTCGCGGAGCGCGCGCAGGAGGCGCTGCACGGCGAGTACGTGCTCGACGGCCGGGTCGCCACGGTCTCGGTCTCCGTCGGGCTGACGACGCTGGAGCGGGGCGGCTCGCTGCGCCGGGCGCTCAGCGAGGCCGATGCCGCCCTCTACGAGGCCAAGCGCACCGGCCGCGCCCGCATCGAGGTCTTCGACCGCCGGCTGCGCGTCCAGCTCGAGCACCGCCTCGAGACCGAGGGGCTGCTGCGCGGCGCGATCGGTCGCGGCGAGCTCGAGCTGCACTACCAACCGATCGTCGACCTGCGCGACGGCCGGCTCGTGCGGGTCGAGGGGCTGCTGCGCTGGCGCCGCGACGGCGAGCTGCTGGCGCCCGGCTCGTTCCTGCCGGTGGCCGAGGAGACCGGTCTGATCGTCGATGTCGGCGCCTGGGTGCTCCGCTCGGGGTTCTGCCAGGCGGCCGCCTGGGCGGCCGCGCTCGACGAGCCGCCGGTGGTGTGCCTCAACGTCGCGGCCCGCGAGCTCGCCGACCCGGGCCTGCTCCGCCGGGTCGACGCGCTGCTCGAGGAGTTCCCGCAGGCGCGCGGACGCGTGGAGCTGGAGGTCAGCGAGCGGCTGCTCGCGGCCGACACGCGCTCCGTGGGTCCGGTGCTGCAGGCCTTCGCCGAGCGCGGGCTCCTGCTCGCGCTCGACGACTTCGGCGCCGGCAACACCTCGCTCACCTGGCTCCAGCACCTGCCGCTCGACGTGCTCAAGCTGGACCGCGCGCTCGTCGAGGGGCTGCCCGGCGAGAGCCACGTGGCGATCGTGGGCGCGCTGACCCAGCTCGCCGAGCGCCTGGGCATCCGCACCGTCGCCGAGGGCATCGAGACCGGCGAGCAGCTCACCTCCGTGGTCGAGCTCGGCTGCTCCTACGGGCAGGGCTTCCACCTGGCCCGCCCGGCTCCTGTCGGCGACCTGGACGGCCTGCTCGGCGGCAGAGGTCTCGCGCCCTGGGCGCGGGTCTAGGGTCGGGCCGTGACGCACAGCCCCGCACGCCTGAAGGTCGCCGTCGTCGGCACGGGAGGCTGGGGCGAGCAGCACGCCCGCATCTTCAGCCGCCGGCCCGACACCGAGCTCGTGGCGGTCGTCGGCCGCAACCCCGACCGCACGCAGGCCCGCGCCGCCGCCTACGGCACCACCGCGTACACCGACCTCGACGCCATGCTCGAGGGCGCCCAGCCCGACCTGGTCACCGTCTGCCTGCCCAACGAGGGCCACTTCGAGCCGACGCTGCACCTGCTCGAGCGCGGGGTGCCGCTGCTGGTCGAGAAGCCGCTGGTCTTCGACCTCCGCGAGGCCGACCGGCTGCTCGAGGCGGCGGGCGAGCGGTTCTTCGCGATCAACTTCAACCACCGGTTCGGCGAGCCGGCGCTGCGGGCCAAGGCGGCGATCGACGCGGGGGACCTCGGCGAGCTGGTCTTCGCCACCTGGCGCTTCGGCGGCGAGCCCAACTTCGGCACCAGCCCGCACGCCAACCTCGTCGAGACCCAGTGCCACGGCTTCGACCTGCTCGAGCACCTGGTCGGCCCGGTCACCAGCGTCATGGCGCAGATGACCGACCGGACGCGTCCGGGGACCTTCACGACCGTCGCGCTCGCGCTGGAGTTCGCCGGCGGCGCGGTGGGCACGATGCTCGGCACCTACGACTCGTCCTACGCCTACCCCGGCACCCAGCTGGTCGAGGTGAACGGCACGCGCGGCCGCGCCTACCTCGAGGACACCACCCGCCGGCTCACCCTCCAGTCGGCCGGCGACGACGTGCGGCGGGTGTGGGAGGCGGGCTACTTCGACGACGAGGCGCGCACGTTCGAGTACACCTTCGACCGCCACGTCGAGCTGGTGGTCGACGCCCTGCGCAGCTGCGGCGAGCCGCCCGTGCACGCACGCGCCGGCCGCCGTGCGCTGCAGGTGGCCCAGGCCTGCATCGAGAGCTTCGAGACGGGGCAGCGGGTGGCTGTCAGCCCCGGACCGTAGGGTCTGGGGCCAGGTCGAGCATCCGGGGCAGAGGGGCAGCACATGGCAGAGGCACAGCGCGTCCGAGGGGTCGTCGCGAGGTCCAAGGGCGCGCCGGTCGGCATCGAGACGGTCGTCGTGCCGGCGCCCGGCCCGGGCGAGGCACGAGTGCGCGTGCAGGCCTGCGGCGTGTGCCACACCGACCTGCACTACAAGCTCGGCGCGATCAACGACGACTTCCCCTTCCTGCTCGGGCACGAGGCTGCCGGCGTGGTGGAGTCGGTCGGCCCCGACGTCACCGAGGTCGCGGTCGGCGACTACGTCGTCCTCAACTGGCGCGCCGTGTGCGGGCAGTGCCGCGCGTGCCGCCGCGGCCGGCCGCAGTACTGCTTCGCCACCCACAACGCCACGCAGAAGATGACCCTCGAGGACGGCACCGAGCTCTCGGCCGCGCTCGGCATCGGCGCGTTCGCCGAGCTGACGCTGGTCGCGGCCGGCCAGTGCACCAAGGTCGACACCGCCGCCCCGCCCACGGTCGCCGGCCTGCTGGGCTGCGGCGTGATGGCCGGGCTCGGCGCGGCGATCAACACCGGCGGCGTGGGCCGCGGCGACAGCGTGGCGGTCATCGGGTGCGGCGGGGTGGGCGACGCGGCGGTCGCCGGCGCCTACCTCGCCGGCGCCCGCGCGGTGATCGCCGTCGACGTCGACGACCGCAAGCTCGAGTGGGCGCGCGGGTTCGGGGCCACCCACACCGTCAACTCGCGCACCCACGACCCGGTCGAGGCCATCCGCTCGCTCACCGACGGCCACGGCGCCGACGTCGTCATCGACGCGGTCGGCTCGCCCGAGACCTGGAAGCAGGCGTTCTACGCCCGCGACCTCGCCGGCACCGTCGTGCTGGTCGGCGTGCCCGACCCCGAGGCGACGCTGGAAGTGCCGCTGATCGACGTGTTCGGCCGCGGCGGCTCTCTCAAGTCGAGCTGGTACGGCGACTGCCTGCCCTCGCGCGACTTCCCCGTGCTGCTCGACCTCTTCCTCCAGGGCCGGCTGCCGCTCGACCGGTTCGTCAGCGAGGAGATCGGGCTCGACGACGTCGAGGCCGCCTTCGACCGCATGCACGCCGGCGAGGTCCTCCGCTCGGTCGTGGTGCTCTGATGGCCGAGCTCTCGAAGGGCCTCGAGGTCGTCGCCGAGTTCCCGCAGGGCCTGCGCATCGAGCGCCTGGTCACCTCCGGGCTCTTCGAGCTCGACGGCGGCAGCTGGGAGGTCGACAACAACGTCTGGCTCGTCGGCAACGACGAGGAGGTCGTCGTCATCGACCCGGCGCACGACGCCGAGGCGATCCTGGCCGCTGTCGGCGACCGCGAGCTGCTGATGGTCGTCGCCACTCACGGGCACAACGACCACGTCAACGCCGCCGTCGAGGTCGCCGCTGAGAAGGAGGCCGAGATCGGGCTGCACCCGAAGGACTCCATGCTGTGGGCCGAGGAGTACGGCGCCGACCTGCGCTGGGACGTCGACCTCGCCGACCAGGGGGCCATCACGGTCGCCGACCTCGACCTGACGATCCTGCACACGCCGGGCCACTCGCCGGGGGCGGTCTGCCTGCACGCCGCGGACATCGACGTCGTCTTCACCGGTGACACGCTCTTCAAGGGCGGCCCCGGCGCCACCGGCCGGAAGTACTCCGACTTCGACCTGATCCTGCGCTCGATCCGGCGCAAGCTGCTCCCGCTCGCCCCCGAGACCCGCGTGCTGACGGGCCACGGCGACGAGACGACGATCGGGGCCGAGGCGCCCGACTACGACGAGTGGGTCGCGCGCGGTCACTGATGGCACGCACCCACCTCCCCGAGGTCCCCGGCGTGCGCCACCGGTGGGTCGAGGCGGCCGGCCTGCGGGTGCACGTCGCGCTCGCGGGTCCCGAGGTCGGCGAGCCGGTCGTCCTGCTGCACGGCTGGCCGCAGCACTGGTACGCGTGGCGCCACGTCGTCGCGGCGCTGCCCCCCGACGTGCGTCTGGTGCTGCCTGACCTGCGTGGTCTCGGGTGGAGCGCTGCTCCCCGCTCCGGCTACGGCAAGGAGCAGCTGGCCTACGACCTGATGGCGACGCTCGACGCGCTGGACGTGCGCCGTGCCGTGCTCGTCGGTCACGACTGGGGCGGCTACGTCGCCCACCTGGCCGCCCTGCGCTGGCCCGACCGCGTGCGCGCGCTGCTCGAGGTCGCGATCGTGCCGCCCGTGTCCACCCTGCGCATCGGCCCGCGCGACCTCCGGCGCTTCGCCTACCAGCCGGCGATGGCGGCGCCGCTCGCCTCGCAGCTGGCGCTGGTGACCGCTCCGGGCGTGGTCGAGCGGCTGCTCGCGTCCGCCGCCCACCGCTCCTACTCCGTCGAGGCTGAGGCTGCGCACTCGTACGCCGCGGTGCTCCGCGAGCCCGCCCGCGCCCGGGCGTCGGCGCTCTACTACCGCCGGTTCCTGCTCGAGGACCTGCCACGCGTGCGCGCCGGGCGCTACGACGCGCCGCTGGAGATGCCGCACCGCTTGGTGCTCGGCTCGCACGACCCGGTCATCCGCCGGCGCTTCCTGCCGGCGGGAGGGCGCGAGCACGTGCGCGTCGTGCACGGCTCGGGCCACTTCGTGCCGGAGGAGTCGCCGGGCGAGCTCGCCGCGGAGGTGCTGCGCCTGCTGTGAGGCACCCGCTGCGACCGGTGCCTCGAGAGCGGGAGGCGCGGGGCACGAGGTGCTCGTCCACTCCACCCACGACGGTGGCAGCAACGCCGTGCGCGACGCCCGCGCGCTGCGGGGGCTCCGGGGACGCTGGTGTGCCCGGCGCCGTCGTGCGGCAGGATGCGGAGCATGATGCCGAACCTGCTCGCCGGTCCGCCCCCGACGCACCTGCCCGACGACCCGGCCGCGCGCGAGCAGGTCGAGGGCCTCGTGGCGGCCGGCGGCGACGTACGCCCCGCTGCAGCAGCGCACCCCGCGTCCTCGCTGGCGTGGGCGGTGCTCGCCGAGCAGGCGCTCGACGGCGGCGACGCCGTGACCGCCTACGCCTTCGCCCGCACCGGCTACCACCGCGGCCTCGACGCCCTGCGCCGCGCCGGCTGGAAGGGCCACGGCCCGGTGCCGTGGGAGCACGAGCCCAACCGCGGCTTCCTCCGCGCGCTGGCCGCCCTCGGGCGGGCCGCGGCCGCGATCGGCGAGGAGCCGGAGGCCGAGCGCTGTCGCGACTTCCTCCGCGACAGCAGTGCCACCGCTGCGCAGGAGCTGCCCACGTGGTGACCCGTGCCGGCGGCTGAGGCGGGTCCGGCGGTCGTCGTGGTGGGCGGCGGCATCGCCGGCTCGGCGTGCGCGCGCGAGCTCCAGGCGGCAGGCGTACGCGTCCGCCTCCTCGACCGCTCGGCGAACCCGGGCGGGCGGCTCGCGAGCTACGAGCTGCACGGCCGGGTCGTCGACCTGGGCGCCTCCTACGTCACGGCCGGCGACGAGAGGTTCGCCGCGCAGGTGCGCGACTGGGAGTCGCGCGGCCTCGCGCGCCCGTGGACCGACACCTTCCACGTCGCCGAGGGCCGCAGCATCACCGGCTCGAAGGCGGGACCGCTGCGCTGGGGCACCGCGCAGGGGCTGCGCTCGCTGGTCTCCGACCTCCAGCGCGGGCTCGACGTGGTGCGCGGGCGCGAGGTGGTCGACGTCGACCCCGGCCCGCTCGTCGACGGCGAGCTCGCCGAGGCGGTCGTGCTGGCGATGCCCGACCCGCAGGCCGCCGACCTGCTCGCCGACACCCTCGGCGAGGAGCTCGACGCGGTCGTCCCGCGCACCTGGGAGCCGGTCGTGGCGCTCGCCGCGGGCTGGGACCGCCGCAGCTGGGACCCCGAGGTGGCGGGCGTCTTCGTCAACGCCGACCCGGTGCTGGGCTGGGTGGCCGACGACGGCAGCCGGCGCGGCGACGGTGCGCCCGTGCTGGTGGCGCACTCGACCTCGCAGTTCGCCGAGGAGCACCTCGACGACCCGCCGTCGGCCGTGGGCCCGATGCTGGCCGCGGTGAGCCAGCTGCTCGGCGTCGCGGACGAGCCCGAGTGGGTCGAGGTCCGCCGCTGGTCGCTGGCCCGGCCCGCCGAGGGCCGCGACGCGCCCTTCCACCTGGGCGCCTCGATGGTCGGGCTGTGCGGCGACGGCTGGCACGGCACGCCGAAGGTCGAGGCCGCCTACCTGTCCGGGCGCGAGCTCGGCGCGGCGCTCGGGCAGCTCGTGGGCGGCTGAGGCCGGTGACCGCGACGGGCGCGACCGGCGCCGGCGACCTGGCCTACGCGTCGGCGCCGGGCCGATGGGTCCTGCTCGCGACGGTGCTCGGCTCGGGCATGGTCTTCCTCGACGGCACGGTGGTCAACGTCGCGCTCCGCCCGATCGGCAGCGACCTCGACGCGGGGCTCTCGGCCCTGCAGTGGGTGGTCAACGGCTACACCCTCGCCCTGGCCTCCCTGATCCTGCTCGGCGGGTCGCTCGGTGACCGGTTCGGGCGCCGCCGCGTCTTCGTGGTCGGCACCGTGTGGTTCGCGGGCGCCTCGCTGCTGTGCGGGCTCGCCCCCGACCCCTCGACGCTCATCGCCTTCCGCGTGCTGCAGGGCATCGGCGGCGCGCTGCTCACGCCGGGCAGCCTGGCGATCCTGCAGACCGCGTTCCGCCACGAGGACCGGGCGCGGGCGATCGGCGCGTGGTCGGGGCTCGCCGGGCTGGCGTCGGCGGCGGGACCCGTGCTCGGCGGCTGGCTCGTCGGCCAGCTCTCGTGGCGCTGGGCGTTCCTGATCAACGTGCCCTTCGCCCTGGCGGTGGTGCTCGTCTCGGTGCGTCACGTGCCCGAGAGCCGCGACGCGGAGGCCGCGCCGCACCTCGACGGCATCGGCGCAGGGCTCGGCGCGCTCGGGCTCGGCGCCACGACGTACGCGCTGATCGCCTGGCCCGACGGCGGTGCCGACGCGCTCGACGTCGCGGCTGCGGTCGTCGGCGTCGCCGCCATGGTGGCCTTCGTCCTGCGCGAGCGCACCGCGCGCTTTCCGATGCTGCCGCTGGGGCTGTTCCGGTCGCGCACCTTCAGCGCCGCCAACCTGGCCACCTTCGCGATCTACGGCGGGCTCGGCGGCGTGTTCCTCCTGCTGGTGCTCGAGCTGCAGGTCGTCGACGGCTTCTCCCCGCTCAAGGCGGGGAGCATGCTGCTGCCGCTCACGGCCGTCATGTTGCTCGTGTCGGCGCGCATGGGAGGCGTCGTCAACCGCATCGGGCCGCGCTGGCCCATGACGGTCGGGTCCCTCGTCGCCGGCACGGGCGTCGTGCTGATGTCCCGCCTGCCCTCTGGCGGGGCGTCCGTCCCGAGGGTCCTGCTGATGGTCGCGGTCGTCGGGCTCGGCATGTCCGTGCTGGTCGCGCCGCTGACCGCGAGCGTGCTGGGCAGCGTCGAGGACCGCTTCGCCGGGGTCGCGTCGGGCACCAACAACGCCGTCTCGCGCGCGGCCGGGCTGCTCGCCGTCGCCGCGCTGCCGGCGCTGGTCGGCCTCACCGGCGACGAGTACGCCGACCCCCACGCCCTGCACCCGGCCTACCAGCACGCGACGCTCATCTGCGCCGGCCTGTTCGCCGCAGGTGCGCTCGTGTCACTGGTCGGCGTGCCCGACGTGCTTCGGGCGCACCCCGTCGACGCCGACTGACTCCCCGGGTGGCGGGACCGGCCGCGCCGGGAGAGTCTGGGACCGATGTGTGCTCTCCCGCTGAAGGACCTGGCCGACACGACCCGGCGCACCTTCCGCGCCCGCGTCTCGGGCGACCCCACCGGCGCGCCGGACTGGGTGCGCGACATCGCCCGCGTGGGCGAGGGTCCCGGCTGGTTCGATCCCGAGGGCGTCGTGTGGCGCGTGCACGGCGACCTCGCGACCCTGGTGGGCGGGGTCGGCGCGCTGCTCGGGCAGGGAGCGCACCCCCTCGCGCTCGCCGGCGTGCTGCGCCACTCCGCCTACCAGGACGACCCGTGGAAGCGGCTCGCCGGCACCGCGCGCTGGCTGGTCGTCTCGACCTTCGGCTCGGCCGAGCTGGCCGAGCGCGAGTCCGCCCGCGTGCGCGGCATGCACACCCGGGTGCGCGGCACCGACCCGCAGGGGCGCGCCTACGCCGCCTCCGACCCCGCGCTCCTGCGCTGGGTGCACCTCGCCTTCACGGACGCGTTCCTCGCTGCGCAGGAGGCGGTCGGGCGTGACCTCACCGGGCGCTTCGGGCGCCGCTGGCCCGACACGTACGTCTCCGAGTGGCGCCGCAGCGCCGAGGCGCTCGGCGCGCGCGACCTGCCCTCGACCGAGGCCGAGCTGGCGGAGGCGATCGCCGCGTACGCACCGGTGCTCGAGCCGGTGCCCGACCACCTGCTCGCCTTCCTCTCGGCGCCGCCGGGGCTCGGGCGGGCCGAGCAGCTGTTCTACTCCGGGCTGTCGGGCGCTGCCGCGCTGCTCGTCTCCCCGACCATCGCGCCCCTGGCCGGCGTGCCCGGTCGCGCGGCGCGGGGGCCTCGCGAGCGGGCCCGGCTGGCGCGTACGCGGCTCCAGCTCCGCGCCTTCGGCGTCGCGCTGGGTTCCTACAGCCCGTCCGAGGAGTCGGCCCGCTACCGGCTCGGCGGGCCGCTGCCCGGCTGGGTCACCGATGAGGACGACGACCTGCCCGGCCTGGTGGCTGCGTCAGGCGCCTGAGTCGTCCGTCGGCGCCGGGCGTCAGCAGACGAGGGCCGGGTCGGCGCTCGAGCCGCCGACGACGACGAGCGTCCCGTCGGAGAGGCTGACCGAGCTGCGGTGCGTGACCCGGGTGAAGGGGTCGGTCGCGGCGATCGACCAGCCGTCCGGCGTGCGCGCGAAGCGCAGCGGGATCGCGAGGTCCGCGACGCCGCGCCGCACCGCGGCCACGCCGGTCGCCAGGTCGGCAGGACCCACGGCGCGGGTCTGGCGGTCTGCGACGGCGTTCGCGTAGGCAGCGCTGCACGTCGCAGCCTGCGCGACCTCGTCGCCGAGCTCGGGCGCCGCCTTGGCCTGCAGCAGCCGCTGGAGGCCCACGACCCGCCGGCGGTCGGGGAGCCCGACGTGTGCGCCGTAGGAGAACGACGCGCTCCACGCGGAGGTCTCGGTGGGGGCGGCGACCACCCTGGCGAGGGCCCCCCCGCGGCCGACGACGAGGGTGAGCCGGTCGGCCGGCGAGTGCCGCTGCAGGACGAGCAGGGTCGTCCCGTCGACCCGCCTGCGCACCGAGCGGACATCGGTCTGCCGCAGCCCGCCCAGCTGACTCGTCGGCTCGTCGTCGGCGATCGCCAGCGTCTGCCGCGGATCCGGGTCGAGCGCATGCGTCGCACCGGGACGGTGCATCAGGCGCAGGGCCGGTCGGTCCTCGGCGTCGAGGCGGTAGTAGACGCCGACGTGGCGGACCTCGAGCCGGTCCTCGACGCCGTCCACGCTGGTGCTCACCACGTGGGCGGCGTAGCGCACGGCGTCGTACGTCGTGACCTGGCTGCCTGGCTCGGTGCCGCGCGGATCCCGCTCGACCGCACGGAAGCCGCTGCGCTGCGCCGCCGCGGTGGCTGCGCGGATCGCGGCCAGGTCGCCCGCCGCCGCCCGGGTCGCCACGGAGGCACCGCCCGCGGCGGACGCACCGGTCGACGGCACGAGGGCCGCGAGCGAGAGGGCTGCGACAGCGAGAGGGCGGAGGTCGGGGCGGCGCACGGACGCACAGTAGGGTTCGAGCCGGTCGAGCGGCCGGAGATCCGCGTGACTCCCACCGGTCAGGGCCGGGGGGAGTTCCGCACCGCCCCCGGCAAGCCTCGAGCCGGCGAGTGCGGCAGATCGTGGGGCTTCGTCCGGTCCGTTAGGCTCCCACGACGTACCTGCCCCCTGCTGTAGAGGTGTCGCCGTGCCTGCGATCGTCGTCGTCGGAGCCCAGTGGGGCGACGAGGGGAAGGGCAAGGCCACCGACGCGCTCGGGTCGTCGCTCGACTACGTCGTGCGCTACAACGGCGGCAACAACGCCGGCCACACCATCGTGGTCAAGGGCGAGAAGTACGCGCTGCACCTCCTGCCGACGGGCATCCTGACGCCCACGGTCATCCCGGTCATCGGCAACGGCGTGGTCATCGACCTGAGCGTGCTGTTCGAGGAGATCGACCTGCTCGAGAGCCGCGGCGTCGACACCTCCAAGCTGCTCATCAGCGCCAACGCCCACATCATCACGCCCTACCACCGCACGGTCGACAAGGTCACCGAGCGGTTCCTCGGCAAGGCCAAGATCGGCACGACCGGGCGCGGCATCGGCCCCACCTACGCCGACAAGATGTCGCGGGTCGGCGTGCGCGTGCAGGACCTGCTCGACGAGAAGATCCTGCGCCAGAAGGTCGAGGGCGCGCTCGAGCAGAAGAACAACCTGCTGGTCAAGGTCTACAACCGCCGGGCGATCACCGTCGACGAGGTGGTCGAGGAGCTGCTCCAGCACGTCGACCGGCTGCGCCCGTTCATCGCCGACACCTCGCTGCTGCTCAACAAGGCGCTCGACGACGGCAGGACGATGGTCCTCGAGGGCGGGCAGGCCACGCTGCTCGACGTCGACCACGGCACCTATCCCTTCGTCACGAGCTCCAACCCCACCTCGGGCGGCGCCTGCACGGGCTCCGGCATCCCGCCGACCCGCATCGACGGCGTCGCCGCGGTCGTCAAGGCCTACGCGACGCGCGTGGGCGCCGGGCCGTTCCCGACCGAGCTGCTCGACGCCGACGGCGAGCGGCTGCGCCAGGACGGCGGCGAGTTCGGCACGACCACCGGGCGCCCGCGCCGCTGCGGTTGGTACGACGCGGTCGTCGCCCGATTCTCGGCGCGCATCAACGGGGTGACCGACTTCGTGCTCACCAAGCTCGACATCCTCACCGGCTGGGAGCAGATCCCGGTGTGCGTCGCCTACGACGTCGACGGCGTGCGCCACGACGAGATGCCGATGACCCAGACCGACTTCCACCACGCGAAGCCGGTCTACGAGTACTTCCCCGGCTGGACCGAGGACATCTCGTCGGCGCGCACCCTCGACGACCTGCCGAAGAACGCGCGCGACTACGTGGCGGCGCTCGAGCGGCTCTCGGGCGCCCCGATCAGCGCGATCGGGGTCGGCCCGGGCCGCGACCAGACCATCGAGATCCGCAGCCTGCTCCGCTAGCGCTCAGCCGGTGAGGCCGGTGGAGCCGGAGAAGGCACCACCCATGCCGCCCTTGGCGGCCGCGAGCGCCATGTCGACCAGCGTGTCGAGCGCGACGGTGTCGCCCGCGTCGGGCGAGGACACGGCCTTCGGGGAGTCGTCGATGTCGACGACCAGCTTCGCCGTCGTGATGGCCGAGGCTTTGGCGTCCTGGCTGAGCTTCGCGATGCCGGCCAGGTCGACCGTCGCCCGGGTCAGGTGCTTGGACTCGACCGTGGCCGTGCCCGTGACCGGAGTGCCGTCGGGCAGCTTGCCGATGCTCGTGCGCGCCTGGGTCAGCTCCGAGGCCGAGATCGAGCGCCCGAACAGCGTGGAGTACTGCGGCTCCGTGACCACGTCGAGCGCGGCGAGCAGCGACTTCTTGACGTCGACCTGGTACTTGACCAGCGTCTTGTCGCCGTCCTGGCTGACGTCGGTGGTGAGGTCGGCCGCGTCGACCAGGTCGCGGCCCAGCGCTCGGAGCGCGCCGGGGTCGAGGGCCTGCGGGGTGGTGCCGGTGGCGCCGGCCACCGAGTCGAGGAGACCCGCCGCCTTGGCCTTCGCATAGGCGCCGGCGAGGTCGAGCTTGAGCCACTTGCCCGCCTTGAGCCCGTCGACGACGGTGGCGAACTGGGGGGCGGTCGCCGCGTCGAGCGGCAGTGCCGAGCCGGTCGCCTTCTCCCACGCCTGCGGGTCGAGCCTCGCGAAGAGCACGCCGTCGACCAGCCGCACCGCGGCGACCTGGGTGCTGCCGTCGGACCACACCAGCTCGAGCGTGCCGCTCTTCTTGAGCGACTCGACCGGGTCGGGGCTCGGCGTCGCGCCCTGCTTGGAGGACTCGCCGAGCGTCGTGTCGCCGGCGGGGTCGATCGTCACGCGGATGACGGCGTCCTCGGCCAGGCGGGCGGCCCGCTCGTCGTCGGCCGACGTCGCGACCGAGACGAGCTCGCCCTTGGGGTCGTCGAGGTCCAGGGTGAACGACGCCGCCTTGGCGTCGCGCAGGTTGTGCATGGCGTCGCGCGCGGCGAGCTTGTCGTCGACGGAGCCGCAGGCGGTCAGCGTGCCGACGAGCGCGAGCGACACCGCGCCCCCTGCTACGAGTCGTCGGCGGGTGCTGCTGGCGGTCGTGCGCATGGACGGTTCTCCCCCTGGTCGGTGCGGCCCCCTCGCACCGGCGGGCTACCCCGTCGGCCGGCGGCTCGAACCCCGAAGGGTACGCAACCCCGGCGCAGCACGGTGCAAGTCGTCCACAAGCCACCCGCAGGTGGACGCCAACGATCTGCCAACAGCCCGGTCCCACTGTGGTCCCGACAGCACACCCCGCCCACACCGAGGACAGCTCATGACCACCACGACCACGTCACCGGCGAGCCGCGAGAGCACGGCTCCTCTCATACCCGGGCCGCGGCGACAGCCGCTCGGGCGCCCGGTGAAGAACAGCTCGAGCACCCTCAGCCTGGTCGTCGTCTGCGTGACGACGGCGATGCTGATGCTCGACATCGCCGTCGTCAACACTGCCCTTCCGACCATCGCCTCCGAGCTCGGCACCGGGCTGCAGGGCGTGCAGTGGGTCGTCGACGCCTACACCCTCGCCCTCGCCGCCACCGTCCTGACGGCCGGCTCGGTCGCCGACCGGCTCGGGCGCCGCAGGCTCCTGGTCGCCGGGCTCGTCCTCTTCACGCTGGCGTCGCTCGGCTGCGCGGCCGCCGGAACGATCGGCGTGCTCGAGGCGGCTCGCGCGGTGCAAGGTCTCGGCGCCGCCGTGCTCTTCGCGGTGTCGCTCGCGGTGCTCGGCCACGCCTTCCCCGACGCCGGTGCGCGTGCCAAGGCGCTCGCGGTCTACGGGGCGACGATCGGTGCGTCGTTCGCGGTCGGCCCGCTCGTCGGCGGCCTGCTCACGCAGGGTCTGGACTGGCGCTGGATCTTCCTCGTCAACGTACCCGTCGGTGCCCTGTGCCTCGCCCTGACGCTGCGCGGCGTCGAGGAGTCGCGCGACCCGCACGCCCGCCGCGTCGACTGGGCCGGCCAGCTCCTGCTGACCGGCGCGCTCTTCCTGCTCGTGCTCGGACTGGTACGTGGTGGTGCGGAGGGCTGGTCCTCCACCCCCATCGTCGCCTCCCTGGCCGCCGCTGCCGCCCTGCTCGTCGCCTTCGTCGCCGTCGAGGCCCGGGTGGCCGAGCCGATGCTGCCGCTGGGGATGTTCGCCGACCGCCTCTTCACGGGCACGCAGGTGGCCGCCTTCGCCATCTCGTCGTCGCTGTTCGCGGTCTTCCTCTACATGACGCTCTACCTCCAGGGCGTGCTGCACCTCTCGCCGGTCGAGGCCGGCGCTGTCTACCTGCCCGGCACCGTCGTCATGTTCGTCGCGGCCGGTGCCACCGCCCAGCTGCTCGACCGGCTCTCGGCGGGAGTGGCGCTCTGCGGCTCGCTCCTCGTCGTCGCGGGCGGGATGGGGCTCTCGCTGCTGGCCGGCCCGCACTCGTCGTGGGTCGTGCTGCTGCCCGGGACCGTCGTGTCCTTCGCCGGCGCCGGCGTCTTCAACCCCGTGATGAGCGGGCTGGTGCTGAGCCAGAGCGACTCGGCGCGCGCCGGGTTGGCGGCCGGCATCAACGACTCGTTCCGGCAGGTGGGCATCGCGCTCGGCGTGGCCGTGCTCGGCACGTTCGTCCCGGCGGCGTCGGCCTTCGGCGCCGACCCCGAGGGCTACGTGACCGGCCTGCACCACGCGCTGCTCGTGTCGGTGGCGGTCGCCGTGGCCGGCGCGGTCGTGGCCGCGCTGTTCGTCCGCCGCCCCCGCGGCTGAGTTCCCGCTGTTGGCGGAAAACACCACCAGACGGTCCTCGGCGCCTCCTAGGATGCGCCGAGGACCAGGAGGACGCGCGTGCTGTATCGGCTGCTCGGGCCGCTCGAGGTCGTCCACGACGGCGTCGCCATCGATCTCGGCGCGCCCAAGCAGCGGGCGGTGCTCGCCGCCCTGCTGCTCCACCGCGGGCGGGTCGTGTCGACCGACCGGCTGGTCGAGTCGGTGTGGGGCGACGAGGCGCCGCCGAGCGCCGTGCCCAGCCTCCAGGTCCACGTCTCGAACCTGCGCCGCGTGCTGCGCGACGGCCACGGCGGCTCGGCCCCGGTCGAGCGCCGGCAGCCCGGCTACGTCCTGACCGTCGACGACGCACAGGTCGACGTCGCCCGCTTCACCGCCGCCGCCGACGCCGCCCGCCACCACGTCGACGCTGGCGAGTGGGACGACGCCTGCCAGCGGGCGTCGGAGGCCCTCGAGCTGTGGCGCGGTCCGCTGCTCGCCGACCTCGCCGACGAGGACTGGGTCCGCGTCGAGGCCGTCGGCCTCGAGCAGCGGCGCACCGAGTGCCTCGAGACGCTGGCGACCGCGCTGCTCGGGCGCGGGCGGGTGGCGGAGGCACTGGCGCGTACGTCCGTGCTGGTCGCCGAGCAGCCCTACCGCGAGCGCGCCCGCTGGCTGCACCTGGTCGCCCTGCACCGCGACGGGCGCACGGCCGAGGCGCTCGAGGACTACCGCGCGCACGCACACCGGCTGGCCGAGGAGCTCGGCATGGAGCCGGGCGGCGAGCTGCGCGAGCTGCAGGCGGGGCTGCTGCGCGACGACCCGGCCCTGCGCGCGTGGCCGGCGGTGCCGGGGGCCGCTGCGCGGGTGCCCGAGCAGGTCGAGGCGCCGCGGCGCCGGGCGTCCGACGAGGAGCCCGCCGCACGCGTACCCGCCGCCCGGCGTCCCGCGGAGGGGCCGGGCGCTCTCGTCGGCCGGGCGCGGGAGTCCGCCGTGCTCGACTCGATGGCGCAGGAGCTCGCCGCCGGGCGGCCGTCCTGGCTGGTGCTCACCGGCCCGCCCGGCATCGGCAAGACGCGGCTCGCCGAGGAGGCGGTCGCGCGCTTCCGCTCGGTCGGCGCGCGCGAGGCGTGGGGCCGCTGCCCCGAGGAGGAGGGCGTGCCGGCCTGGTGGCCGCTGCGCCAGGTCGTGCGCGCGCTCGGCGCCGACCCCGACTCCGTGCTCGTGCCGCCGCGCGACGTCGACGCCGACACCGCCCGCTTCGCGGTCTACGAGCGGGTGCTCCAGCTGCTCGAGGCGGCGACGGCCGAGGGGCCGGTCGCGCTCGTGGTCGACGACGTGCAGTGGTCCGACGCGACCTCGCTGCGCGCGCTGGCCTACCTCTCGAGCGCGCTGCGCGACCGGCCGCTCGCGGTCGTGCTCACCCTGCGCGACGGCGAGGGCTCCTCCGACGTCGCGCACCTGCTGGCGGCGCTGGCCCGGCGCGAGGCCGCCTCGCAGCTCGCGGTGCCGCCGCTGGCGGCCGACGAGGTAGTCGCGCTCGCCTCCGAGGTGGCGGGCGAGACGGTCGCCCCGGCCGACGCCCGGCTGCTGGCCGAGCGCACCGGCGGCAACCCGCTGTTCGTCGCGGAGTACGCACGGCTGCCGCGCGACGAGCGCAGCAGCGGCGGCATCCCGCTGGCCGTGCGCACCGTGCTCGGCCGCCGCCTGGCCCGGCTGCCCGAGCCGGTGCAGGTGCTGCTGCGCGCCGCCGCGGTGCTCGGCGACCCCTTCCCGGTCGACCTGCTCGCGGAGACGGCGCGGCTCTCCTTCGACGAGGTCGCCGACCTGCTCGAGGCGGCCGCCGACGAGCACATCATCAGCGCCGCCCGCGGCTCGTCGGGCTACGCGTTCTCGCACGCGCTGCTGCGCGAGGAGGTGCTCGCCGGGCTCCCGGCCCTGCGCCGGCAGCGGCTCCACGCCCGCGTCGCAGAGGTCACCACCGGCATCGACAGCGACTCGCTCGCCCGCCGGGCGCTCCACCTGGTCGCCGCCCAGCCGCTGGTCGAGCCCGGCGTCGTCGTGCAGGCGTGCACCGCGGCCGCCGAGGACGCCGAGGCGCGCTGGGACGCGGACACCGCCGCCCAGTGGTGGGAGTCCGCGCTCGGCGCCCTCGACCGGCTGCCGCCCGCCGCCCGCGGCACCGAGCGGCGCGACGACCTGGTCGTCGCCCGGCTGCAGGCGCTGGCCCGCGCCGGCCGCGACCAGACCGTGCTCGACGTCGTCGACGACGAGCTGGTCAGCGCTGCCCGCGAGGTGCGCACCGGCACCATCGGGCGCCTGGCAGCGGTCCTGCTGCGCACCAGCGGCGCCTGGCCCTGGGCGTCCTACGGCGACGACCCCGGCGTGCTGCTCGCCCGGCTCGAGTCGCTCACCGGTGCGGTTGCCACCGACCCGGCGGCGCACGTGCGCGTGCTCGGCGCCCGCGCGGTCGGCAGCTGCTACGCGCCCGACCTCGCCGTGCCCGACGCGCTCAGCCGCGAGGCGCTGGAGCGGGCCGAGGCGCTCGGCGACCCCGACGTGCTGGCCGACGCGCTCGTCGCCCGGGTGCTCGCCTTCGTCGGCGCCGCCGCGCACGCCCGCGAGTCGATCGAGCTGCTCGACCGGGTCGCTGGGCTGCACCACGAGCAGGCCCGGGTCGACGAGGTGCTGCGCCACAACGTCCTGACCATGTCGGAGACGATCCTCGGCCGGGTGGAGGTCGCCGAGGAGCACCTGCGCGATGGCGTGGCCGGGGCCGACCTGCTCCGCCTGCCGGTCACGCGCGTCCAGCTGCGCTGGGCCGGGGCGATGCTCGCCCAGTGGCGCGGCCGGCTCGACGAGGCCGAGCAGCTGGTCACGCGCGCCTGGGCCCTGCACCGCCAGACCGAGCTCTACGAGTCCGGCGTCCACAACCTGGCCCTGCTCTCGGTGCGCTGGGACCGCGGCCGCGTCGCCGAGCTGCCCGAGGTGGTGGCCCACTCGCCGGAGCCGGGCGTCTGGGCGGCGACCGCGGCCGCCGAGACGGGTGACCTGGCAGGCGCCCGGGAGCTGCTCGACGACCTCGTCCCGGTGGCGACGCCGTTCTACTGGTACTCCCTGGGCCACCAGGTGCTGCTCGCGCACGTCGCCGCCGACTGCGGGGCGCTCGAGCACGCCGCCACGCTCGTCGAGCGGCTCACGCCGCACTCCGGCCACGTGGCCGCCATCGGGCAGGTCGGGGTCATCGGCACCGTCGACGCGGCGCTCGGGCGCCTGCACGCGGTGCTGGGCGACCACGGCACCGCGGCCCGGCTGCTCCGCGACAGCGTGGAGCTGTCGCGGCGGGCCGGCGGCGTGCCGAGCGAGCTGCGCAGCCGGCTGGCCCTCGCGCTGCTCGGGCCGCCCGGCGACGCGCGCGACGAGGAGCTGGCGGCGGTCGCGGCCGCCGCCGACGCGCTCGGGATGCACGGCGTACGCGACGCGGCTCGCGCCGCCCTCGGCTGACGACGCGCGGTCGGTGGGGCCAAGCGCGCGCCAAGGCCGCGCCAAGCGCCCGGAGCCACGGTGGGTGCCATGACCAGCACCACCCCGTCGCAGGAGGACCCCGCCATGACCGCCCAGACCCCCGCCACCACCGACGCCCCGTCGGTGCCCGCCGCGCGCACGCCCCTGAGCTGGGACGCGCTGCGCGGCCGGCTCACCGGGCGGCTCGCCCTCCCGGGCCAGCCCGGCTACGAGCTCGCCATCCCGTGGAACGTCGCCGTCCCCGTGCAGCCGCAGGCGGTCGTCGCCGCCGCTGACGCCGAGGACGTCGCCGCGGTCGTCCGGTTCGCCCGCAGCCACGGGCTCACCGTCGCCGTCCAGCGCACCGGCCACGGCGCCGTACCCCTCGACGCCTCCAGCGTCATGGTCCACACCGGCGCGCTCGACGAGGTGAGCGTCGACGTCGAGGGCCGCTGGGCCCGCGTCGGGGCCGGCGCGACGTGGCAGCAGGTCCTCGACGCCGCCACGCCCCACGGCCTCGCGCCGCTGTGCGGTTCCGCCCCGGGCATCGGCGTGGCCGGCTTCCTCACCGGCGGCGGGCTCGGCCCGATCGCCCGCTCGGTCGGCGTCTCGTCCGACCACGTGCGCGCCGTCGAGGTCGTCACCGGCGAGGGCCGCCTGCGCCGCGCGACGCCCACCGAGCACCGCGAGCTCTTCTGGGGCCTGCGCGGAGGCAAGGGCACGCTCGGCGTCGTCACCGCCGTCGAGATCGACCTGCTGCCGATCGCCGAGCTCGTGGGCGGTTGCCTGTGGTTCGACGGCGCCGACGCCGCCGCGGTCACCGAGGCGTGGCGCCGGCTGTGCGAGGCGCTGCCCGAGGAGGGCACGACCTCGCTCGCCTTCGCGCAGCTGCCGCCGCTGCCGCAGCTGCCACCGCAGATCGCCGGCCGGTTGACCGTGGCCGTCCGCTTCGCCTGGCTCGGCGAGCCCGCGCATGCCGAGGAGCTGCTGGCGCCGCTGCTGGCGGCTGCCACGCCGGTGCTCGGCGGGGTCGGGCCGATGCCCTACTCCGCCATCGGCTCGATCCACGCCGACCCGGTCGACCCGATGCCGGTGCACGAGCAGGTGAGCCTGCTGCGCGAGCTGCCGGCCGAGGCCGTGTCGGCGCTCGTCGCCGCGGCCGGTCCCGGGTCCGGCTCGCTGCAGACGATCGTCGAGGTGCGCCACCTCGGCGGCGCGGTCGCCCGCGAGCCACAGCGGCGCAGCGCCTTCTGCCACCGGGACACCGCTTTCACCGTGCTGGCCATCGGGGTGCCGGTGCCCGACCCGGGTGCCGTGGCCGCCGACGCCTCTCGGGTGCTGGCGTCGCTGGCGCCGTGGACGACCGGCGCGCGGTTCCCCAACTTCGGCGCGAGCGCCGACCCGGCGGAGGTCGCGCGCGCCTACGACCCCGAGACGCTGCGCTGGCTCGGCATGCTTGCCGAGCAGTACGACCCGGCTGGAGTCCTGCGCGTCGGTGCCGTGGTGCGTACCCAGGCGCACACCGGGTAGTCCATGATCGCGCGGCCACGGCGGCCGGGCAGCTGCAGCCGAGGAGGTGCGCGGTGGCCGAGGCCCCGCTCGTGCTGGTGGGCATCGACGGGTCGGACCCGGCGAGGACCGCCCTGGTCTGGGCGGCGGACTACGCCCACGCGGTGGGCGCCCGCGTCCTCGTCGTCTACGCGTGGGAGCCCGCGGCTGTCTGGATGGGCTACCCCTACGTCCCCGACCCCGACGAGAGCGCGCCGGAGGAGTCGCTGCGCGAGGTGCGCCGGCAGGTCGACGCGACCCTCGCGGAGGCCGGCCACTCCGACGTGCCGATCGAGGTGGAGTTCCGGCGGGGCAACCCGGCGGAGGTCCTCGTCGACGCCTCGGCGCAGGCCGCCCTCGTCGTCGTGGGCCGGCGCGGCGGCGGCGGCTTCGCCGCGGCGATCATGGGATCGGTCGGCCGGCACGTGAGCTCGCACGCCTCGTGCCCCGTCGTCGTGGTGCCGCACTGATGGCCGCGCAGGACGGGAAGTCCGGGGGCAGCGGGGCGCAGGAGCGCACCGACACGACCTCGCGGGTCGACACGGCCGTCTTCGACATCGACGGCACCCTCGTCGACAGCAACTACCACCACGTGCTGGCGTGGTACCGCGCGTTCCGGTCCCACGAGGTCGTCGTTCCGGCCTGGCACCTGCACCGCGCGATCGGCATGGGCGGCGACCAGCTCGTCGCCCACGTCGCCGGCGACGAGGTGGAGGAGCGGCTCGGCGACGCGCTGCGCGACCTGCACGACGAGAACTACGCGGCGGTGCGCCACGAGGTCGTGCCGTTCGAGCCTGCCCGGGCGCTGCTCCAGGAGGTCGGGCGCCGGGGCATCACGGTCGTGCTCGGGAGCTCGGGCAAGCCCGAGGACGTCGACCAGGCGCTCGACCTGCTCGACGCCCGCGAGATCGCCGCGAGCTGGACGTCGTCGGCCGACGCGGGCAACAGCAAGCCGGCCCCGGACATCGTCGAGGTGGCCGTGCGCAGCGTCGACGGCTCGCACGCGGTCATGGTCGGCGACTCGATCTGGGACGTGGAGGCGGCGGCCCGCCTCGGCGTACCCAGCGTCTGCGTGCGCAACGGCGGCTTCGGCGTCGACGAGCTGCGCGAGGCCGGCGCGGCCGAGGTGTGGGAGTCGCTCGAGGAGCTGCTCGACGGGCTCGACCGCAGCCTGCTCGGGAGGCCCCGCTAGTCTCGCCCCGCCATGAAGGTCCTCCTCATCGGCTCGGGCGCGCGCGAGCACGCCCTGGCCCGCGCCCTCGCCGCCGACCCCGGCGTCTCCGAGCTCGTGTGCGCCCCGGGCAACCCCGGCACCGCCGAGCTCGGCCGCACCGTGCCGGTCGACCCGCTCGACGGCCCGGCGGTCGCCGCGCTCGCCGCTGCCAAGGAGGTCGACCTGGTGGTGGTCGGCCCCGAGGGCCCGCTGGTCGCCGGCGTCGCCGACGCGGTGCGCGCCCAGGGCATCGCCTGCTTCGGCCCCTCGGCGCGCGCCGCCCGGCTCGAGGGCTCGAAGGCCTTCGCCAAGGAGGTCATGGCCGCGGCGCAGGTGCCCACGGCGATGGCCCACGTCTGCACGACGCCCGGCGAAGTGGAGGCCGCGCTCGACGCCTTCGGCCCGCCCTACGTCGTCAAGGACGACGGGCTCGCGGCCGGCAAGGGCGTGGTGGTGACCTCCGACCGCGGCGAGGCCCTGCGCCACGCGGCCTCGTGCGCGGGCGCCGTGGTCGTCGAGGAGTTCCTCGACGGGCCCGAGGTCAGCCTCTTCGCACTGAGCGACGGCACCGACGTCGTGGCGCTCCAGCCGGCGCAGGACTTCAAGCGCGCCCGCGACGGCGACGACGGGCCCAACACCGGCGGCATGGGCGCCTACTCGCCGCTGCCCTGGGCAGCGCCCGGTCTGGTCGACGACATCGTGGCGCGGGTCGTGCAGCCCACGGTCGACGAGCTGCAGCGGCGGGGCACGCCCTTCGTCGGAGTGGTCTACGCCGGTCTGGCCCTGACCTCCCGCGGCCTGCGCGTCATCGAGTTCAACGCCCGCTTCGGCGACCCGGAGACCCAGGTCGTGCTCGCGCGGCTGCGCACGCCGCTCGGCGGGCTGCTGCTCGCGGCGGCGACGGGGCGGCTGGCCGACCTCGAGCCGCTCGTGTGGGACGACGGCGCTGCGGTGACGGTCGTCGTCGCCGCGGAGGGCTACCCCGGCGCGGTGAGCACCGGCGACGAGGTCACCGGCCTCGACGCGGTGCCGGCCCCCGCCTACGTCCTGCACGCCGGCACGGCGCGCGACGCCGACGGGCGCCTGGTGAGCGCCGGCGGGCGCGTGCTCTCCGTCACCGCCACCGGACCCGACCTCGCGAGCGCGAGGGACGCTGCGTACGCCGGGGTGCGTGCCGTCCACCTGCGCGGGTCGCACCACCGCTCCGACATCGCGCTGGCCGCCGTCGAGGGGCGCGTCACCGGCGGCTGAGGGGGCAGGTGCGCCGGGTGGGCGAGAATGGCGCGCGTCGCCCTGCACCCAGCCGTTGGACATGAGGTCATGACCCGCAAGCCCGAGATCCCGAACGTCCTCGCCGCCCGCTACGCCTCGCCGCCGCTCGCGCAGCTGTGGGCGCCGACCGCGAAGATCGTGCTCGAGCGCCGGCTGTGGATCGCCGTGCTCACCGCCCAGCGCGACCTCGGCGTCGCCGTGCCCGACGGTGTGGTCGAGGACTACGAGCGGGTGGTCGAGACGGTCGACCTGCACTCGATCGCCGCGCGCGAGCGCGTCACGCGCCACGACGTGAAGGCGCGCATCGAGGAGTTCAACGCGCTCGCCGGGCACGAGCACGTGCACAAGGGCATGACCTCGCGTGACCTCACCGAGAACGTCGAGCAGATGCAGGTGCGCGAGTCGCTGCTGCTGGTGCGCGACCGCATGGTCGCCGCGCTCGTGCGGCTGGCTCGCATGGCGAGCGAGCACAGCGCGCTGGTGATGACCGGACGCAGCCACAACGTCGCGGCGCAGGCGACCACGCTGGGCAAGCGCTTCGCCTCGGCGGCCGACGAGCTGCTCGTCGCCCTCGAGCGGGTCGAGGCGCTGCTCGAGCGCTACCCCCTGCGGGGCATCAAGGGCCCGGTCGGCACCGGGCAGGACATGCTCGACCTGTTCGAGGGCGACTCGGGGCGGCTGGCGCAGCTGGAGCAGCGGGTCGCGGCGCACCTCGGCTTCTCGCGCGTGCTGACCAGCGTCGGCCAGGTCTACCCGCGCTCGCTGGACGCCGACGTGGTGTCCACCCTGGTCCACGTCGCCGCGGCGCCCTCGTCGCTCGCGACCACGATCCGGCTGATGGCCGGCCAGGAGCTGGTCACCGAGGGCTTCAAGGCGGGCCAGGTCGGCAGCTCGGCCATGCCCCACAAGATGAACACCCGCAGCTGCGAGCGGGTCAACGGTCTTGCAGTGGTCTTGCGTGGTTATCAAGCGATGGTGTCGGAGCTCGCCGGCGGCCAGTGGAACGAGGGCGACGTGTCCGACTCGGTGGTGCGCCGCGTGGCCCTGCCCGACGCGTTCTTCGCGGTCGACGGGCTCTTCGAGACGTTCCTGACGGTGCTCGACGAGTTCGGCGCCTACCCGGCGGTGGTGGCCCGCGAGCTCGACCGCTACCTGCCGTTCCTCGCCACCACCAAGGTGCTCGTGGCGGCGGTGAAGGCCGGTGTCGGGCGGGAGACGGCCCACGAGGTGGTCAAGGAGCACGCCGTCTCGGTCGCGCTCGGCATGCGCGAGCAGGGCACCGACCGCAACGACCTGCTCGACCGCTTCGCCGCCGACCCGCGGCTGCCACTGAGCCGGCCGGACCTCGACGCGCTGGTGGCCGCCCCGCTCTCGTTCACCGGCGCGGCCGAGCGCCAGGTGGCCGACGTGGTCGCCCGCGTCGAGGCGGTCGCCGCCGCGCACCCCTCAGCCGCTGCGTACGCACCCGCTCCCATCCTCTGAGAGCGCGCCCATGATTGGCACGATGTGACTCCTTGCCAATCAGATGGGCAAGGAGTCACATCGTGCCGAACGACGGCGGGCCCGCCACGACGCGAGGTCGTGACGGGCCCGACGGGGTCGGACGAGGTCAGCTGGTGAGGCCGGCCTTCTGCTCCTGCGCCGTGGCGGCCACGTTCTCCTTGGCCTCCTGGGCGGAGTCGCGCACGTCGACCGTGGCGCCCTGCGCCTCGGCCTTGACGTTGTCGACGGCGTCCTGAGCGGTCAGCTTGACCGACTCGAGCGCGTCCTGCGCCGGGCCCTGCAGGGCCTCCTTGAGCTCGCCGGCCTTGCTCTGCAGCGCGTCCTTCACCTCGGGGCTCGTGAGCTTGTCCTTGGCGGCGGAGGCGAGCTGGGTCTCGCGCTCGGAGGCGGGGAGCAGCGACGACGCGAGCCAGCCGACGCCGAAGGCGATGAGGCCGGCGGCCAGCGGGTTGCCCTCAGCGCGGTGCCGGGCGGCGCTGGGCGCGGAGTGCAGCGCGTCGGAGGCGCCGTGGACGCTGCCGGCCGCGCTGTCACGCAGGCCGCCGGCGCGCTCGGCGAGGCCGGGGCCGTCGCCACCGCCCGGGGTGTGCGACGCGACGGCGCTGCGGGCGTCGCCCGCCTTGCCCATGACGGCCTCGCGCACGCCCTGCACGCGGCTCTTCGCGCTCTCGACCTGGCGGTGGGCGATCGAGCTGGGGCTCACCTTCTCGGCCAGGGCGTCGACGTCGGAGCCCAGCGAGGCGCGGGTGCGCTCGATCTCGGCGCGGATCTCGTCGGGGTCACTGCTGGTGGGGGTGGTCATGGTGTCTCCTGGGTCTGAGGGAGGTCGCGGGGAGGGGACGGGCCTAGTGGCCGGTGCCGGGCTTGAGCGTCGGCGGGATCTCCTTGACGGTCTCCTGCGTCTGCTTCATGCCCTTGACCTTCGAGAGCTGCGCCTTGCCCATCAGGGCGAGGACGGCGCCGATGACGCCCCACACGACCGCGACGATCAGCGCGGCCCAGGCCTCGTCCATGACGTTGGCCAGGCCCCACCAGGCGGCGAGGGACACGAAGAGGAGCACGAAGTGGCCGGCCAGACCGGCGCCGCCGAGCATCCCGGCGCCCTTGCCCGCCTGGCTGACGTCCTGCTTCAGCTCGGCCTTGGCGAGGGCCACCTCCTGGCGCACGAGCGTCGAGAGGTCCTTGGTCACGTCGGTGAAGAGCTGGCCGAGCGAGCCGGGGCTCGCGGCGGCGTCCCCGACCACCTGCGGGCGGTCGTTCTCGAGACGGGTGGCACCCGTGTTGACGTCGCTCACGGCCGGGTCCCGTAGCCCACGCCGCTGGTCTCGGGCCGCACGTCGACGGTCTCGAGGGCGGGGTCGGCGATCGAGCCGGTCGGGTAGCCGGTGCCGGTGGAGTACGCGCCGCCGGCGCTCGTGCCGCCCGCGGTGAGGGCGTCGGTCGCGTACGTCTCGGTGGCGTACGTCGTCGGCGCCGCGTACGCGTCGCTGCTCGGGTAGGTGCGCGCCGGCACCGACGCGGTGTCGTCGGAGTCCTCGTGGACCGCCGCGACGGTGCTGCGCGTGATGCGGCCGGCCATCAGGCCGGCGACCGCCGCGCCGATGAGGAACGTGCCGGGCTTGCGGCGGGCGAACTCCTTCGCCTCGGTCAGCAGGTCGCCGGGCTCGCGGGACTCGACCCAGCCCGCGACCTCGTGCAGCCGCTCGGAGGCCTGCCGCGCGATCTCGGTCGCGATGCCGGACTGGCCGCCCTCGCCGTTGACCAGGGCCTGCAGCTCGTCGGCCAGGCTGCGCACGCTGGTGACCGCGCGGTCCTTCTGGACGCCGGCCTGGCTCTGCGCCTGCGACCGGGCCTCGCCCAGCAGGTCGCGCGCCTGGTTGGCGGCCTCGGCCACCACCTGCGAGCCCTGCTCCTTGGCGGTGGCGGCCACCTGCTGGCCCGCGGCGGCGGCGGTCTGCCCCACGCCTGCGGCCTGCTCCTTGGCCGTGGCAGCGGTCTCGCCCGCTGCCTGCTTGGCGGCGTCGGTCTTCGATGTGCCGGCGCTGTCGCCGGTGTCGTAGCTCGTGGTCTCGCTCACGGACCATCCTCCTGGTGCTCGAGATCGTTCGCTGTCGTCCAGCGTGTGACTGTGCCGCCGGGGAGCCGCGTGCTGCGTGCTCCCGGGTCGCGTGGCACAATCGGTCAAGGCAGGGCATACCCCCCCGCACCGGGCGTTCAATCCGCCCTTCAGGGGGGTTTCGCCTGCGTGCGAGGATGCGGGCGTGTCGACGCCTCCCTCTCCGGCTCCCGCGCCGCCCGGCCTCGTCCCGCTGCACTCGGGCAAGGTCCGCGACCTCTACGCGACGGCCGGTGGCGACCTGGTGCTCGTGGCGAGCGACCGCATCTCGGCCTTCGACTTCGTGCTGGGCACGCCGGTGCCAGACAAGGGCCGCGTGCTCACCCAGCTCTCGCTGTGGTGGTTCGAGCGGCTCGCCGACCTCGTGCCGCACCACGTGCTCTCGACCGAGCTGCCCGAAGGCGCCCCGGCCGAGTGGGCCGGGCGCGCCCTGGTGTGCGAGCGGCTCGACATGGTCCTGGTGGAGTGCGTCGCGCGCGGCTACCTCACCGGCTC
The DNA here is from genome assembly GCF_003634695.1 of Motilibacter peucedani. Lineage (NCBI taxonomy): Bacteria > Bacillati > Actinomycetota > Actinomycetes > Motilibacterales > Motilibacteraceae > Motilibacter > Motilibacter peucedani. The sequence goes on along the minus strand of NZ_RBWV01000011.1, from coordinate 500,282 downwards.
GGGGCTGCTCGACTACCGGGCCACGGGCTCGGTCTGCGGCATCGCGCTGCCGGGCGGGCTAGTCGACGGCGACCGCCTGCCGGAGCCGCTGTTCACCCCGGCCGCCAAGGCGGCGGTGGGCGCCCACGACGAGAACATCAGCTTCGCGCAGGCCGTCGAGGCGGTGGGCGCGCCGCTCGCGGAGGAGCTGCGCCGGTTCACCCTGGAGCTCTACGCGCGCGGCGAGCAGGTGGCGCGCGAGCGGGGGATCATCCTGGCGGACACCAAGTTCGAGTTCGGCCGGCGCGCCGACGGCACCGTCGTGCTGGCCGACGAGGTGCTGACGCCGGACTCCTCGCGCTTCTGGCCGGCCGACTCGTGGCGGCCCGGCTCGTCGCAGCCCTCCTTCGACAAGCAGTACGTCCGCGACTGGCTCCTCTCGCCCGCCTCCGGGTGGGACCGCGCCTCCGAGGAGCCGCCGCCCCCGCTGCCTGACGAGATCGTCGAACGGACGCGGGCGCGCTACGTCGAGGCCTACGAGCGGATCACGGGTCGGCCGTTCGTGTGACCGCTTCTGATCGTTCCCTTACGGAAGCGATCAAGGCGCTACAGTGGCGCCCATGACCTCGACCTGGCTGCTCACCGGCGGTGCCGGCTACATCGGTGCCCACATCGTGCGCGCCCTCGCCGATGCGGGGCTGCGCGCCGTCGTGCTCGACGACCTGTCCACCGGTGTGCCGGCTCGGCTCGCGCCGGACGTGCCGCTGGTGCAGGCCAACATCCTCGACACCGACGCCGTGCGCGCCGCGCTGCGCGAGCACTCCGCGACCGGCGTCGTGCACCTCGCGGCCAAGAAGGCGGCCGGCGAGTCGGTCGAGAAGCCGCTGCTCTACTGGCGCGAGAACTCCGAGGGCACCCGCAGCCTGCTCGAGGCGATGGACGCCGAGGGGGTCGACAAGCTGGTGTTCTCCTCCAGCTCCTCGGTCTACGGCGAGCCCGAGACCGACGAGGTCGACGAGGACGCCCCGACCCGGCCGGTGAGCCCCTACGGCGAGACCAAGCTGGTGTCGGAGTGGATGATCCGCGACCTGGGCGCGGCGAGCGACCTGCGGTGGGCCGCGCTGCGCTACTTCAACGTCGCCGGCGCCGGGGCGCCCGAGCTGGGCGACCGGGGCGTGTTCAACCTGGTGCCGCTCGTCTTCGAGGCCATCAGCACCGGGGGCAGGCCGAAGGTCTTCGGCGACGACTACGACACCCGCGACGGCTCCTGCATCCGCGACTACATCCACGTCGCCGACCTCGCCGAGGCCCACGTCGCGGCGGCCCAGAAGCTCACCGAGGGCCCGCTGCGCGGCGCCTTCAACATCGGCCGCGGGGAGGGCTCCACGGTCAAGGAGGTGCTGGCGACGGTCCGCGAGGTCACCGGCATCGAGTTCGACTACGACGTGGTCGGCCGCCGTGGCGGCGACCCCTCGAAGGTCGTGGCCGTCGCGGCCAAGGCCGAGCGCGAGCTCGGCTGGACGGCCAAGCGGGACCTGCGCGACATGGTAGCCAGCGCGTGGGAGGCGTGGCAGGGCCGCTGACCGGGCCTCAGCGCAGCGGCCGCGGCACCCGGCCAGACAGCCGGGTGGCGACGATGCCCATCACCCGCGTCAGCAGGTCGCTGTCGAGCGCCCGGCCGGGCGGCCCGACCAGCTGGGTGAGGCTGAGCCGGTCGCCGACCCGCACCAGCAGCTCGTAGGTCTCGCTCGGTGCGCCCGACCCGTCCGTCGCCTCGGCGCCCGGCCGGGGCAGGTGGTGGTAGCCCACGCCCTGCCAGCGCGACCCGGTCACCCGCGCGACCGGCAGCACCTCGTGGGCGGGGTCGCGGCACTCCAGGAGCGCGACCGCGGTCTCGACCGCGTCGGTGGTCGACCCGGGGCCGTAGCGCAGGACGACCTGCGAGACGGAGATGCCGGTCGAGGGCGGCCCGAGCCGCAGCTCCTCGCTCTCGGCCGCGCTCTGGTTGGCCGGCGCGATCGGGTAGTGGCCGGGCACCAGCGCGACGGGCAGCTCCAGGCGGGTGGGCGGGCGCTCGTGCAGCCAGCCCTGCCCGAGGTCCTCGGGCGCGAGCATGAGCGCCGGGCGCAGGGGCGTGCCGCCGTAGCGCCGGTCGCGACCGACGGCGGCCGGCTCGGGGCACCTCTCCTGCAGGCTCCGGGCGTACTGCAGCCACAGCGGCACCGCCGTCGACGACGGCGCCGCGGCCGGAGCCGGCGAGGAGCCGAAGCCCGCGGCCGAGGCGCCCACGGCGCCGCCGACCAGCGCGGCCACCGCGAGCACCGCGCCGCCGACCGCCACCGCGCTGTGCACCCGGGCAGCCCGCAGGGCGCGCGTCGCGAGGTCCGGCACGGGCGCCACCTCGTCCGCCAGCCGGTCGAGCACCTCCTCGAACCCCAGGTCGACGCCCGCCGCCTCGAGCAGCTCCGGTCCGCGCGCGCGGGCGCGGGCGATCGGGGCGACGGCGTCGAGCCACCGCGTACGCATCGCGACCGCGACCTCGTGCTCGTCGAGCCGCAGCACCAGCGCGAGCGCGCCGGCGAGCCGGTCGCGCGGCATCATCCGCCACAGCGCGTCGCGCAGCGGGCCGCTGCGGGGGTGCGGCCGCGTCGTCCAGTCGAGCTCGTCCTCGCTGGGCAGCCGGCGGCACAGCTCGCGCACCACGGCGACGTGCGGGTCGCGGCCGCCGTCGGTCAGCTCGGCCCAGTCGCGGTGCGCCGCGGCCAGCGCGGCGACGACCAGCCGTACCGCGCGCGAGGGGTCGGGGAGGACGGCGGAGGCGAGGCGTACGAGCTCGGTGCCGTGCGCGTCGACGTAGTCGGTGAAGGTGTCGGTGCCGGAGAGCGGCGGCGGCTCGGAGTCGAGCAGGTCGTGCCCCGCCGGCAGCACGTCGGCGCGCGAGTCGACCAGCTCCACGCGCGAGTCCAGCAGCTCCACGGCACCACTGTGCGCCCCCGGCGGCGTTCGCGCCACGCCCGGGTCCGAGGCGCTCGGTAGGATGGCCGCGCCGACCACCCCCGACCGCTGGAGCGACCGTGCCTCGCGTCGTCGTCGACGTCATGCTGAAGCCAGAGATCCTCGACCCGCAGGGGTCCGCCATCGCGGGTGCGCTGCCCCGCCTGGGCTTCTCGGGGGTGACCTCCGTGCGGCAGGGCAAGCGGTTCGAGCTCGAGCTCGACGGCGAGCTGACCGCCGAGCGGCTCGCCGCCGTCGACGAGGCCGCGCGGACCCTGCTGTCCAACCCGGTCATCGAGGACTACGTCGTGCACACCGACGCGGAGGCCACGGCGTGAGGATCGGGGTCGTCACCTTCCCCGGCTCGCTCGACGACGGCGACGCCCGTCGCGCGGTCCGCGTCGCCGGGGCCGAGCCGGTGGCGCTTTGGCACGGCGACGCCGACCTGCGCGGCGTCGACGCGGTCGTCCTCCCCGGCGGCTTCTCCTACGGCGACTACCTGCGCTGCGGTGCCATCGCCCGCTTCGCGCCGGTCATGGGCGAGGTCGTGCGCGCCGCGGGCCAGGGGCTGCCGGTGCTCGGCATCTGCAACGGCTTCCAGATCCTGTGCGAGGCGCACCTGCTCCCCGGTGCGCTGATCCGCAACGACGTGCGCCGCTTCGTCTGCAAGGACCAGCGGCTGCGCATCGAGTCGAGCGCCACGGCGTGGACGGCCGGCTACTCCGACGGCCAGGAGATCGTCGTGCCGCTGAAGAACGGCGAGGGCGGCTTCGTCGCCTCCGACGCCGTCCTCGACGAGCTCGAGGGCGAGGGCCGCGTCGTCGCGCGCTACCTCGGCGACAACCCCAACGGGTCCTACCGCGACATCGCCGGCATCGCCTCGGCCGACGGCCGCGTCGTGGGGCTCATGCCCCACCCCGAGCACGCCGTCGAGACGCTGACCGGGCCCTCGACCGACGGGCTGCCGTTCTTCACCTCGGTCCTCACCTCGCTGGTGGCCGCATGAGCGTCGACGCAGGCTCCCGCGTGGACACCGTCGGCGCGGCCGAGCGGACCCCTGACGCGCCGCAGCCCTACCGCGAGCTCGGGCTGAAGGACGACGAGTACGCCCGCATCCGCGAGATCCTCGGCCGCCGGCCGACCTCGAGCGAGCTCGCGATGTACAGCGTCATGTGGAGCGAGCACTGCTCCTACAAGTCCTCGAAGGTCCACCTGCGCCAGTTCGGCGACAAGGCCCCGCAGACCGACGCGCTGCTCGTCGGCGTCGGCGAGAACGCCGGCGTCGTCGACATCGGCGGCGGCTGGGCCGCGGTCTTCAAGGTCGAGTCGCACAACCACCCGAGCTACGTCGAGCCCTACCAGGGCGCGGCGACCGGGGTCGGCGGCATCGTGCGCGACGTGCTGACCATGGGCGCGCGCCCGATCGGCGTCATGGACCCGCTGCGCTTCGGCCCGGCCGACGCCGACGACACCAAGCGCGTGCTGCCGGGCGTCGTCGCCGGTGTCGGCGGCTACGGCAACTGCCTCGGCCTGCCCAACGTCGGCGGCGAGGTCGTCTTCGACGCGAGCTACGCCGGCAACCCGCTCGTCAACGCCCTCTGCGTCGGGGTCCTCAAGCCCGGCCCCGACGGCTCGGGCATCAAGCTCGCGCACGCCTCTGGCGAGGGCAACCTGGTCGTCCTGTTCGGCGCCCGCACGGGCGGCGACGGCATCGGCGGCGTCTCCGTGCTCGCCTCGGAGACCTTCGAGTCGACCGGGCCGACCAAGCGCCCGGCCGTCCAGGTGGGCGACCCCTTCATGGAGAAGCTGCTCATCGAGTGCTCGCTCGAGCTCTACGCGGCCGACCTCGTCGTGGGCATCCAGGACCTCGGCGGCGCCGGCATCTCCTGCGCGACCTCCGAGCTCGCCTCGGCCGGTGACGGCGGCATGCACGTCGACCTCGACCTCGTGCCGCTGCGCGACCCCTCGCTCGCCCCTGAGGAGATCCTCATGAGCGAGTCGCAGGAGCGCATGATGGCCTGCGTGGAGCCGGCCAAGGTCGAGCAGTTCCTGGCCGTCTGCGCCAAGTGGGACGTGCCCGCGACGGTCATCGGCTCGGTCACCGGCACCGGCCGGCTCCAGATCGACTGGCACGGCGAGCGCATCGTCGACGTGCCGCCGCGCACGGTCGCCCACGAGGGTCCGGTCTACGACCGCCCGATCGCCCGGCCGGCCGACCAGGACGCGCTCCAGGCCGCCGGCCCCGGGTCGCTGGCCCGCCCGTCGACCGGCGAGGAGCTGCGCGCCGACCTGCTCGCGCTGCTCGGCTCGCCCAACACGGCGAGCAAGACCTGGGTCACCGACCAGTACGACCGCTACGTCCTGGGCGGCACGGTGCTCGCCCAGCCGGAAGACTCCGGCGTCCTGCGCGTCGACGAGGAGACCGGGCTCGGCATCGCGCTCGCCACCGACGGCAACGGCCGCTACGCCCGGCTCGACCCCTACGCCGGCGCCCAGCTCGCACTCTCCGAGGCCTACCGCAACGTGGCCACCGTCGGCGCCAAGCCGCTGGCCGTCACCAACTGCCTCAACTTCGGCTCGCCCGAGGACCCCGCGGTGATGTGGCAGTTCTCCGAGGCGGTGCGCGGCCTCGCCGACGCGTGCCTCGAGCTCGGCGTGCCCGTGACCGGCGGGAACGTCAGCTTCTACAACCAGACCGGCGACGTCGCGATCCTGCCGACGCCGGTCGTCGGTGTGCTCGGCGTCCTCGACGACGTCGCACGCCGTACGCCGATGGCGGTCGACGCGTCGCAGACCGGCAACGTGCTCTACCTGCTCGGCGAGACGCGCGACGAGCTCGGTGGCTCGGAGTGGGCGTCGGCGCTCCACGGCCACCTCGGCGGGCTGCCGCCGAAGGTCGACCTGGCCGCCGAGCGCAAGCTCGGCGAGGTGCTGCTCAACGCCTCGCGCGACGGGCTCCTCGACGCCGCGCACGACCTGTCCGACGGCGGGCTCGCCATCGGGGTGGTCGAGATGTGCCTGCGCGGCGGGTCGGGTGCGCGCATCTACCTGCCCGAGGGCGTCGAGCCGTTCGTGGCGCTGTTCTCCGAGTCGGTCGCCCGCGCCGTGGTCTCGGTGCCGCGGACCGAGGAGGTCCGCTTCCAGGACATGTGCATCGCGCGTCGCCAGCCGCACGTGCGCATCGGCGTGGTCGACGGCGACACCCTCGACGTGCAGGGGCTGTTCTCGGTGCCGGTCGAGGAGCTGCGGCGCGTGCACACCGCGACGCTGCCTGCGTTGTTCGAGGCCGAGGTGGTCGACGCCACCGCGCAGGTCTGACGGCGCGCGGGTCCGACGGCGCGGGCTGACGAGGCGGCGGCACCCGGTGGACGCCCGAGCGCAGAACCGGGCGCTGCTGGCCCGCCAGCTCCTGCTCGAGCGCTCGCGCCTCTCGGTCCCTGAGGTCGTCGAGGCCCTCGTCGGGCTGCAGTCGCAGGCACCGCAGGCGCACTACGCGGGCCTGTGGTCGCGCATCGAGGGCTTCGACCCGGCGGTGGCCTCGCAGCTGCTGGAGAGCCGGGCGCTCGTGCGCATCGCGCTGATGCGCGGCACGATCCACCTGGTCACGGCGGAGGACGCGCGGTTCCTGCGCCCGCTCGTGCAGCCCGTGCTCGAGCGCGCCCTGCGCGGCGGCCAGGGACCCGGCGCCGACGTCGACCTGGTCGAGCTGGCGGCACAGGCCCGGGCGCTGGTCGAGGAGGCACCGCGCACGTTCGCGGAGATCGGCGCGGCGCTCGCGGCCCGCTGGCCGGGCGAGGACCCCGAGCGGCTGTCCCGAGCCGCGCGGTGCGGGCTCGCGCTGGCGCAGGTGCCGCCGCGCGGGCTGTGGGGCAGGTCCGGCCCAGCACGGCACACGACCGTCGAGAAGTGGCTGGGCGCGCCTCTCGATCCGCGGCCCTCGTCCGACCGGCTGGTGCTGCGCTACCTCGCGGCCTTCGGCCCGGCGACGGTGGCCGACGCGCAGGCGTGGTCGGGGCTCACCCGTCTTCGCGAGGTCTTCGACCGGCTCGGCCCGGCCTTGGTGCGGCTGCCGGCCGACGACGGGCGCACGCTGTGGGACCTGCCCGACGCGCCACGGCCGGACGCTGAGGTCGAGGCACCCGTGCGCCTGCTCGCCGACTTCGACAACCTGCTGCTCTCGCACGTGGAGCGCACGCACGTCGTCGACGAGTCGCACCGCCGCGCCATCTTCACGGTCAACGGCATCATCCCGCGCACCGTGCTGGTCGACGGCCGCGTCGCGGGCACCTGGACCAGCGAGGTCGCGGGAGCGCGGTGCAGCGTACGGGTCGCCTCCTTCGCCCGGCTGAGCCCGGGGGTCCGCGACGACGTGGAGCGCGAGGCTCACGCCTTCGCCGCCATGGCGGCGCCGGGCGCAGACGTGCACGTGCAGCACGCCGTGCGGTGACCTCGGGTCCACCGACCGTGACAGAATTGGGCCATTCGGGGCGCATCGGCGCCGGAACTGGTGTTCGATGTCCTCGAACATGCGACGGCCCGGCCAGTTGCTGCCCCGGCCAGCGTGCACCGTCGACCCACCCTCGAGAGGCCCACGCTCATGCCCTGCCGTCCCCTGCTGGCCGCTGCCTGCATCAGCCTGTTCGCCGCCGCCCTGCCCGCCGCCCCGGCGTCAGCCGGTCCCATCGCTCCGGCGGCCTCCGAGGCCTCGCGCAACGTCGTCGTGGTGCTCAGGGACCAGCACGCCGAGCTGCCTGCGTCGGGTGCGTCGCTCGCACCGCGCGTCGCGCGTACCACTGCTGACCAGCGCACGCTCGTCGACGCGGCTACCCGCGCCGGTGCCACGCAGGTGCGCCAGCTGCACGTCGCGAACGCGTTCGCCGCCCGTGTCAGCGGCGAGGAGGCGGCCCGGCTGGCCGCCGACCCGGGCGTCGCCGCGGTCGTGCCCGACCGCCTCGTCGCCGCGCCCGCGCGCTCGACGCAGGAGACACCCGCCGCGTCGCCCGCCGTGCCGGGGCCGGTCTCTGGCCGGGCGTGCCCTGCGAACCCGTCCAAGCCGGGCCTGGAGCCGGAGGCGCTGCAGCTGACCCACACCGCTTTCGCCGACGGGACAACGCCTTCAGCCGCAGCGACGGCGACGGGCAAGGGTGTCAAGGTCGCCTTCCTCGCCGAGGGTCTCGACGTCGCGAACCCCGAGTTCGTGCGGCCCGACGGCCGCCCGGTCTTCGTCGACTACCAGGACTTCAGCGGCGAGGGACTGTCGGCTCCGACGTCGGGCGGGGAGGCGTTCGGCGACGCGTCGTCCATCGCTGCCCAGGGCCGTCGCACCTACGACCTCTCCCGCTTCGCGAGCGCGGCCCACCCGCTGCCCGCCAAGTGCACGATCCGCGTGCGCGGCGTCGCGCCCGACGCGCAGCTCGTGGGGCTGAAGGTCTTCCCCGCCAACGGCTACGCCTTCAGCTCGGCGATCCTCGCGGCGCTGGACTACGCGGTGACCGTCGACCACGTCGACATCGTCAGCGAGTCCTTCGGCAGCAACCAGTTCCCCGACACCGGTGACGACCCGACGGCGCTGTTCAACGAGCAGCTCGTGGCCGCCGGTGTCACGGTCGTCGCGAGCACCGGCGACTCGGGCTCGGCCAACACCATCGGCTCGCCCAGCAGCTCGCCGGGCGTCATCGCCGTCGGCGCCACCACCCAGTTCCGCACCTACTCGCAGCTCGGCTACCACGGCTTCCCGCTGTCCAACGGGAAGTACCGCAGCAACGGCATCTCCGGGCTCAGCTCCTCGGGCATCACGCAGTCCGGGCGGACCATCGACCTCGTGGCGCCCGGCGACCTCGGCTGGTCGGCGTGCACCGCCGACCCCGAGCTCTACGCCGACTGCACCGACCTCGAGGGGCGTCCCTCGAACCTGCAGCTGTTCGGCGGCACCAGCGAGTCGGCACCGCTGACTGCAGGAGCGGCGGCGCTGGTCGTGCAGGCGTTCCGCGACTCGCACGGGGGAGCGAGCCCGACTCCGGCGCAGGTGCGCCAGGTGCTCACCAGCACCGCCGACGACCTCGGCCTGCCCGCCGACGAGCAGGGCGCCGGGTTGCTCGACACCCTGCGCGCGGTCCGCGCCGCCCGGGCCCTGCCTGGCTCGACGGCCGCCTCGGCGAGCACCGACCTGGTCGTCTCGCCGACGCAGGTCTCCGTGGAGGCCGAGTCCGGCACCGCAGCGCACGTGTCGGTCACGGTGACCAACGTGTCGAGCTCCACGCGTACGCTGCGCGCTCGCGTCCGTTCGGCCGGCGCGGTCGTCGGGACGCCGCAGACGCAGAGCGTCGCGCTCGACGCGTCGGAGTCGGCGCCCGCCTTCCTCGACGCGACAGGCGCTCCGCGGCCCTATGCGACGGCGACCTTCACCGTGCCAACCGGCGCCCAGCGGCTGTCGGCGGAGATCGCCTACCCGGGCGCCAGCGTGCTCGGCAGCGTCTTCGTCACGCTGTTGGAGCCCGACGGCACCTTCGCCGCGCACTCGCTGCCGCAGGGCAACGACGACTACGGCTACGTCGACGTGCCCCACCCGGTAGCGGGCACGTGGAAGGCAGTGGTCTTCACGACGTCCAACGGCGACGGGTACTCCGGTCCCGTCGAGCTGACGACGACGGCCTTCGCCGAGGACGTCGATGCTGCGGTGCCGGCGCCGGTCACGATCGCGCCGGGCCGCTCTGCGCAGCTCGCCCTCGACGTGCCGCAGCCGCACGATGCGGGTGACCGCGCCGACGCGCTCGTCCTCAGCAGCACGACGGTCACCGGTGGCATGCCGTCGTCTAGCGTGGTTCCGGTGGTGCTGCGTACGCTGCTGCGCCTCCACGCCCACCGCGCGCGTGTCGACGGCGTGCTCACGGGCACGAACGGCCGCGCCGGCGTGCCCAGCCCGTCGCTGACCTACGCCTTCGACGTGCCGCCGGCGACCGAGTCGCTCGCGGCGCACGTGTCAGTGCCGCAGCTCGCGGGGCAGCGGCTCTACGGCTTCCTCGTCGACCCCGCCGGCGAGCCGGTGTCCGTGCAGACGAACCAGCGGCTCGACGGCGACGGCACGGTGCTGCTCTCGCCCAGCTTCGACCTGACCCACGTCGCGCCGCTCGCGGGGCGCTGGCAGCTGGTGCTCGCGTCCTACCGCTCGTCGTCGCACACGACGCGCGAGACGCCGTTCCGCGTCGACCTCGACCTGGACGCGGCGCGGGTGCGCGCCACAGGCGTACCGGGCTCGGCGTCGACGGTGCTCAAGCGCGGCAAGGCGGTGCACGCGAGCCTGCGGTTCACCAACGGCGGCGGCGCGAACGCCTACTTCTTCGCCGACCCTCGGCTCGACACGGTCGTGGACCAGCCGCTGGTGGTGGCCAACGACTACTGGTCGGCGTACGGCGCCCCGCAGGGCCCGTTCCCGGCGGTGTCCGTGCCGACGCAGACCACGGCACTCACCGTCTCGGCGCAGAGCAGCGCGCCGCTGCTCTTCGAGGTCGCGCCGTTCCCGGCCGACCACCTCGAGGACCTCGCCTTCCAGGGCGACCCCGACCGCGTCGCCGGCCCGGTCGGCACCGCGCCGTCGGTGACGGTGGAGGACCCGGAGGTGGCTCCGCAGACGTGGCTCGCGCTGCCGTCGCCGGTCGGGCCCGTGCCGGCCGAGGGCTCGGGCGAGATCGACGCGGTGTTCTCGGCGTCGGCGCGGACGAAGGCGTTCGACCTGTCGGTCACCTCGAGCACCGGGGACGCCCAGCTCTCCAAGGTCGACGCCGGCGCCGACATCCCGTCGCTGCTCGACGTCGCCGCGGGCGGCACGGGCGCCGTCGAGCTGACGTTCACGCCCGACGCGCCGGTCGGCACGGTCGTGCACGGCACGGTCTACCTCGACGCGCTCGACATCCTCACCGGCGGCGTCGACGAGGTCACGGCGGTGCCCTACACCTATACCGTGGGCTGATGTCCCGCGCCGGCAGCGGTCTCTTCGCCCTCCTCGTCGCGGCCGGCGGGCTGGGGGCAGCGGCGCCGGCCCGGGCCGACGTGCCCCCTGTGGCGGCCCCACAGGTCACCGCACCGGCTCCGCTCGTCGGCGCCGCGACCGGCTCGCTGCTCGTGGACGTCCGCTTCGCGGCCCCGGTCGCGGCGCCCGTGGTGGCGCTGCTCGAGGGTGCCGTCCCCGGGGACGGGCCCCGGCTGCCGCTGGCGGCCGACGGGCTCGACTGGACTGGCGCGGTCCCGGTCTCCGCCGCGCAGGCCGGCACGTGGACGCTGGCCGACGTGACGGTGGGCGGCGAGCTGGTGCCCCACGGGGCGGCGCTCGCCACGGCGGTCGTGCAGGGCAGCGACGCTCCGGCGGTCACCTTCGCTCCCGTGACACGCGTGCCCGTGCCGCGCGGCAGCACGGTCGTCATCGCCGGACGCGCGGTGCTCGGCGACAGCGGGCGCCCCGCCGCCCGGCTCCGTCTCGCCGTGTGGTCCTCCGCCCTGGCGGGCGGGCCGCCCAGCGAGCCGGTCCCATTCGTGCGCACCGACGCGCAGGGCAGGTTCCGCTGGACCCAGCTCATGGACGGCCGTGGCGACGCGGTGGTGTCGGTCGCACGGGTGCTCGGCGAGCAGGTCGTGCAGCGTACGCAGCTCCGCGTCGCCTGGCTGCGCACCTCCGTCACCGCCGTGCCCAGCGCGACGAGGGCCCGTGCCGGCGCACGGGTGGTGGTCCGCGGCCGGGTGCAAGGGGCGCCTGGTGCGGCGGTGCTGCTGCAGCGGCGAGTGGGCGCCCGGTGGGTCCCGCTGGCGGGGGCGGCGTCGCGGGCCGGTGCCTACGCGGTCCCGTTCCGGCTGCCGGCCGGCCGCACGACCCTGCGCGTCGTGCAGCCGAGGACGGCGGAGTGGCGCTCGTCGGTGTCGCGCAGCGTCGTCGTGACGGGGGTCCGCAACCGGACGTAGGCCGACGGTTGGAGCCGGTGATCTTGGGGAGGTTGCCCCTGGCAGCCGGAGGAGCCGGCTCGACGAAGGAGACCTCGCATGCGCAAGCCCTCACGTCTGGTCCTGGGTGCCACCTGCGCCGCGGCGCTGCTGGCGGCGCCCGCGACCGCGTCGGCCTCGAGCACGGCAGTGGCGGACCCGACCCTGGTGAACAAGGTCATCACCCCGGCGCAGTTCCCCGGCTACAAGGTCCTCGCCAAGCCGACGGTGACGAACCCCGACGCCTCGGCCGCGTGCGGCGGCAAGGCGCCCGCCGGCACGACGAGCGTCGCCACCGCCCTGGGCGTCACGTCCCGACGCGGCACCCTCACGCGTGCGACCGGCATCACCGAGTCGCTCAGCGAGTTCTCGTCGCCCGCCGTCGCCAAGGCCACCTTCGCGAGAGCGCGCAAGGTGATCGTCGGGTGCGTCAGCAAGGCGGCCAGCGGCAGCGACGTGCGCATCCGCGCGACGGTCGGCCGCACGCCGGTGGTGAAGGGCGCGAGCCACGCGTTCACCGTCGTCACCACCTCGTCGGTGACCGTCACGGTCAACGGCAAGACCTCGCGGGCCAGCGGCAGCACCCGCACCTACATCTACCTCAGCGGCCGCTACATCGTCTCCGTCGTGCCGAGCCGCACGACCACGCGGGTCTCGGGCCGGACCCTCACCACCGTCTCCACCGACACCGCCTTCTCGCGCCGCCTGGGCGTGCGCGCCGGCACGTACGCGGTGGCCGCCCTCCAGTCGTAGGGTTCCTCGCGTGGCAGTGCGCAGGAGGACCGACGTGGGCGAGGGCCGCGCCGCCGTGGCGCGCGCCCTCGCCGCCGAGGTGCCGGAGGCCGCCGACCTGCGGACCGCCTGCCGCTACCTGTGCGAGGAGCTGGCGTCGCGCGCTCCGGGCCGCAGCGTGGAGGTGCGCGTGCCGCCCTACGCCGCGGTCCAGGCGATCGCCGGACCACGGCATACCAGAGGCACCCCGCCCGCGGTGATCGAGACCGACCCCGTGACCTGGCTGGGCCTGGCCACGGGGCGGGTCTCGTGGGAGGAGGCTCTCGCCTCCAGCGCGGTCAGCGCGAGCGGGGAACGGACAGACCTCGCGCCGTTCCTGCCACTGGCGTGAGCCGGCCCGCGGTCAGCTTCCTCGGCCACGCGCGGTCGCCCAGCAGGGCGAGCGCCGCCGGGAGAAGCACCGCGCGCACGACCGTCGCGTCGATCAGGATCGCGGCGGCGAGCCCGACGCCCATCTGCTTGAACTCCAGCAGGCTCAGCGTCGCGAAGATGCTGAACACCGCCACCATGATGACCGCGGCGCTGGTGACCACGCCGGCCGTGCGGGTGATGCCGACGCGGACCGCCTCCTGCGTCGGCAGTCCTGCCTCGAGGGCCTCCTTGATGCGGCTCACGACCAGGACCGTGTAGTCCATCGAGAGACCGAAGAGGATCACGAAGGCGAAGAGCGGCAGCCACGAGATGACCGCTCCGTTCGAGCGGAAGTGGAGCAGCCCCTCGGCCCAGGTGTGCTGGAAGACGAGCACCAGCAGGCCGTAGGACGCGGCGACCGAGAGCATGTTGAGCCCGATGGACACCAGTGCGACCACAGGCGCCCGGAAGCTGACCAGCATGACGAGGAAGGTCATCAGCAGCACGAACCCCAGCACCATCGGCAAGTGGTCGATGGTGGCCTTGTTGAAGTCGAGGTCCCACGCGGCGCTGCCGGTGACGCCCCAGCTCGTGTGCGGGATGCCGTCGAGCGCTGCGGCTCCGACGGTGTCGCGCAGGACGCCCACCGCGCGGTGACCCTCCGGCGAGCTGCTCGAGACCGAGAGCGGCACGTCGACGCGGGCGACGCGGCCGTCGCGCGAGGTCTCGACCTCCGGGGCGTCGCCGGGGGTCAGCGGGGCGAACTCCGCGTGCGTCGGCGCCGTCGAGGCGACGCTCGACAGTGCCCGCGTCGCCGCAGCGCCCAGGGGCTTGCCGTCGGTGCTCGACACGACGACGGTCAGCGCCTCGGAGTTGCTGGGGAACGCGGCGAGCAGGTGGTCGTAGCTGCGGACCTCGGGGATGGTGCGGGGGAGCGCGTCGGAGCCGGAGGACGCGAGCCGCATGCCGACCGCCGGCAGGGCGAGCAGGAGCAGGGCGCCGACGCCCACCGTGAGCGCGGCCTTGGGCGAGCGGAGGACCGGCCGCAGCACGGCTCCCCACAGCCGCGACTCCCCGACGTGCTGCGAGCCCGCACGGGCGGCCTCCACGCGGCGCTGGTGCAGCCTCTTGTGCAGGAACGGCACGCGGGGCCGGTCGAGCACCCCGCCGAGCAGGGAGAGCAGGGCCGGCAGGGCGGTGACGGAGCCGACCATCGCCACGGCCACCACGAGCGTCGCGCCGATCCCGAAGGAGACGAACGTCGCCGTGCCCGAGAGGAAGAGCCCCGCCATGGCAACGATCACCGACAGGCCTGACACGACGATGGCGTGGCCGGCGGTCTCGGCGGCCCGCTCGACGGCCTCGCGCGGCGCCCGGCCGCGGGCGCGCTCCTCGCGCTCACGGCGTACGTAGAACAGCGAGTAGTCGACGCCAACCGCCATGCCGACGAGCAGCACGACGCTGGAGAGCTGCGGGCTCACCGGCACCAGGTGGGAGACCAGGCTCGAGAGGCCGAGCGCCGAGGCCACCGAGGTGATGGCCAGCAGCACCGGCACGCCGGCGGCGACCAGGGCACCGAAGACCATGAGCAGGATGACCAGCGTGACGGGGACGCTGAACATCTCGGCCTTGCCGAAGTCCTCGGCGACCACGTCGTTGACCGCGTTGTCGACCGACGCGTCACCGACCTGCTCGACGGTCACCTCCGGGTGCGCCTTCGCCAGCGCCGCGGTCACGTCCTGCACCGCGGGCACGGCGTCCTCGGCGATGTCGGCAGCCTTCTCGGGCGTCGCCGACTCCGGCACGGCGAGCGTCACGCGCACCAGCTGGCTGCGGCCGTTGGCCGCGGTCACGGGAGCGCTCACGTCGGCGACCGCCTCCATCCCGGCCAGCCGGTGGCGCAGGTCGGCGACCGCGGCGTCGGCGCTGGTGCCGATCGGCCCTGCCTTCGAGGTGAACAGCACGTTCTCGACCGGCTTCTCGCCGAACGAGGTCTTGGCCACGACGCGGTCCACGACGCCCGACTGCCCGACGCTGGTCTCGGCGTCGGTCTGCGTCCTCGTGCCCACGATCCCGCCGAGCGCGACGGTGACGACGACGAACAGCGTCCACAGGCCCAGCGCGGTCCAGCGGTGCGCGGCGCTCCACGACGCGACGCGGGTCACCACCCCGCGTCGGCGGGCGGGCGGCGGCGGGCTGGGGCGGGTCTGCTGGAGCGTGGCGGACATGGCGGCCTCCGGGGCGGGTGCGGTGCGTCGGGGGCGGCGGCCGGGCGGCCACCGCGTACGTGCTCCAAGGTCCCGCCGCGCACCCCCTCGCGTCTGTGCCGCTGGCCTCCGAACTCCGGCTCCGGCCTGCCCCGCCCCGGGGGTGGGGACAGCCCCCGTACGCGCCGGGTGCGCCCGCCCGGCGGCGCACGGGTGTCGGGGGTCCGCCGGACCCCGTAGCGTGGAGGGGTGGCACTCGCACGCACCCCTCGCTACAGCCGCTTCATCACCGCAGGAGCGGGCGTCGGCGTCGTGCTCGGCTTCGTGCTGGTCGCCGTCCGGCACGACACCGGGCGCTACTCGGCCGGCACCGCGCTGGTCTACACCGCGCTGGTGCTCGGCGCCCTCGGGGCGCTGGCCGGCGGTGTGGCCGCGGTCCTGCTCGACCGCCGCGCCCCGTAGTCTTGCCCCATGGGTCGCGGTGACGGACGGCTGAACCACGACCTCTTCGACGGTGACAAGGGCCCGCAGGACGCGTGCGGGGTCTTCGGCGTGTGGGCGCCCGGCGAAGAGGTTGCCAAGCTCGCGTACTTCGGGCTCTACGCCCTGCAGCACCGCGGGCAGGAGGCAGCCGGCATCGCGGTGAGCAACGGCTCGCAGATCCTCGTCTACAAGGACATGGGCCTGGTCTCGCAGGTCTTCGACGAGTCGCACCTCGCCTCGCTCAAGGGCCACCTCGGCATCGGGCACGCGCGCTACTCCACGACCGGCGCCTCGACCTGGGAGAACGCCCAGCCGACGTTCCGCTCCACCGGCTCGGGCGCGCTCGCGCTGGGCCACAACGGCAACCTGACCAACACCGCCGAGCTCGCGAAGCTGGTCGCCGACCACGAGTCCGAGCACGGCGCGCCGACCCACCGGCGGCCCGACGGCGTCATCGAGTCGACCAACGACACCGACCTGATCGCCGCGCTGCTGGCCCAGGACCCCGACCTCTCGATGGAGGAGGCGGCGCTGCGCGTGCTGCCCCTGCTCCGCGGCGCCTACTCCCTCGTGTTCATGGACGAGACGACTCTCTACGCCGCGCGCGACCCGCAGGGCATCCGCCCGCTGGTGCTCGGCCGGCTCGAGCGCGGCTGGGTGGTGGCCAGCGAGACCGCGGCCCTCGACATCGTCGGCGCGAGCCTCGTGCGCGAGATCGAGCCGGGCGAGCTGCTCTCGGTCGACGAGCACGGGCTGCGCTCGCGCCGCTTCGCCGAGTCCGACCCCAAGGGCTGCCTGTTCGAGTACGTCTACCTCGCGCGCCCCGACACCCGCATCGCCGGGCGCAGCGTGCACGCGGCGCGCGTCGAGATCGGCCGCCAGCTCGCGCGCGAGGCGCCGGTCGAGGCCGACCTGGTCATCCCGGTGCCCGAGTCGGGCACGCCCGCAGCCATCGGCTACGCCGCCGAGAGCGGCATCCAGTACGGCGTGGGCCTGGTCAAGAACGCCTACGTCGGCCGCACCTTCATCCAGCCCAGCCAGACGATCCGCCAGCTCGGCATCCGGCTCAAGCTCAACCCGCTGCGCGAGGTCATCGCCGGCAAGCGGCTGGTGGTCGTCGACGACTCGATCGTGCGCGGCAACACCCAGCGGGCGCTCGTGCGCATGCTGCGCGAGGCCGGCGCCGCCGAGGTGCACGTGCGGATCTCGAGCCCGCCGGTCAAGTGGCCGTGCTTCTACGGCATCGACTTCGCGACCCCGGCCGAGCTCATCGCCAACGGGCTGGCCGTCGACGAGGTGCGCCACGCCATCGGCGCCGACTCCCTGAGCTACGTCTCGCTCGAGGGCCTCATCGAGGCCTCCGCCCAGCCGGCCTCGGCGCTGTGCTCGGCCTGCTTCACCGGCGAGTACCCCGTCGCCCTCCCCGACGACCAGGCGCTGGGCAAGCACCTGCTCGAGGGGCTGGTGGGCCGGGTCGAGAGCGAACGCGCAGAGTCCCTCGAGGCGGAGCCGAACCCCGCGTGACCAGCTACGCAGCGGCCGGCGTCGACATCGAGGCCGGCGACCGGGCCGTCGAGCTCATGCGCGAGTGGGTCGCGCGCGCCTCGCGTCCCGAGGTCGTCGGCGGCATCGGCGGGTTCGCCGGCCTGTTCGACGCCAGCGCCCTCGCACGCTACCGCCGTCCCCTGCTCGCCACCTCGACCGACGGCGTCGGCACCAAGGTGGCGCTCGCCCAGCGCCTCGGCGTGCACCACACGATCGGGCTCGACCTGGTGGCCATGGTCGTCGACGACCTGGTCGTCTGCGGGGCCGAGCCGCTGTTCATGACCGACTACATCGCCTGCGGCAAGGTGGTGCCCGAGCGCATCGCGGCTGTGGTGCGCGGCATCGCCGAAGGCTGCGCCCTCGCCGGCTGCGCGCTGCTCGGCGGCGAGACCGCCGAGCACCCCGGCCTGCTCGACCCCGACGAGTACGACGTGGCAGGCGCCGCGACCGGCGTGGTCGAAGCCGACGAGCTGCTGGGCGCCGACCGGGTGCGCGCCGGTGACGCCGTGCTCGCGATCGCGAGCAGCGGGCTGCACTCCAACGGCTACAGCCTCGTGCGCCACGTGGTGCTCGGCGAGGCCGGTCAGCGGGCGGGGCTCTCGCTCGAGGCGGAGGTCGCCGAGCTCGGCCGCACCCTCGGCGAGGAACTGCTCGAGCCGACCCGCATCTACTCCCTCGACTGCCTGCAGCTCGCCCGCGAGGTCGAGGTGCACGCCTACTCCCACATCACCGGGGGCGGGCTCGCCGCCAACGTCGCCCGGGTGGTGCCGGCCGGCCTGCGCGTGGTCGTCGAACGCGCGAGCTGGACACCGCCCGCGGTCTTCTCGCTGGTCGGCTCGGTCGGCGCGGTGCCGCAGGACGAGCTCGAGCGCACGCTCAACATGGGCGTGGGCATGGTCGCGCTGCTGCCCGAGGCCGACGCGGCGCGCGCGGTCGAGCTGCTGGCCGGGCGCGGGCTGCGCGCCTGGGTGGCCGGCACCGTCGAGGAGCTCGACGACGCCTCAGCCCCCGGCACGGCCGAGCTCGTCGGCACGCACGCCTGACGCGCAAGGCCCCCCTGGCCGCCGGAGCGGAGGGGGGACCTTGCGGCGCGCAGCGCGGGAGGGGCGTCAGCCCCAGCGGTCGTCGTAGTCGTCGGACTCGTCGCCCTCGACGTCGACCTCGACCGGCTTCGGAGTCGTGCTGAGCAGTCCGCCGCCACCGTTAGCGAGCTCTCGCTGGAGGGCGTCGTAGTCGGTGCTGGGGCTGGAGTACTTCAGCTCCCGGGCGACCTTGGTCTGCTTGGCCTTGGCGCGGCCACGCCCCATGGCTCGACCCCCTCATGCAATGACGGGGCGGCCCGGCATGGAGCGGCCCCGCGGAATTCGTTTCCGTCGTGCCCCCAACCGTACATGGCTCCTCGTCCATCCGGCGACCCAGTGGAGGGCTGAGCGGGGGTGCCCGTTCGGGCTAGCCCGCCGCCCCGGACGAGAAATAGTCCGAGTGAGCCATATCGGACATCACCGCTGACAAGGCACGATAGGCGTCTGCGGGCCGAACAGTCGGTTGCGCGCGCTTGGGAGGGGTTCTGGAATGGCTACACGCACACCCGACACGGAGTCGTTGCTCACCCCGGCCGAGGTAGCCACCATGTTCCGCGTCGACCCGAAGACGGTCACGCGCTGGGCCAAGGCCGGCAAGCTCACCTCGATCCGGACGCTGGGCGGCCACCGCCGCTACCGCGAGGCCGAGGTGCGGGCGTTGCTCAGCGCCGTCCCGCAGCCGCGCACCGAGGCCGACTCCCTCTAGGCCGCACGGGCCCGGCGGTGCGTCCGCCGGCCCGACGCCGTCTCCGCGTCCCTCCGGTGGCCCTCGGGCCGGCCGGGGGGACGTGCTGCGTCGCGGCCCCGGCCTCGTGCGCCGCGCGGGCGGCACTGTCGTACGGTGCGGGGTGTACGCCCCGCGGTGCGGGTCGCGCGACGCCGGGAGGGCACGGGTGGACTACGGCCACAGCCTCGAGTTCGGCACGTTCCTCACGCCCGGCGCCGCCGCGCCCGACCGGGTGCTGGCGCTCGCCGCGCTGACCGAGCAGGTAGGGCTCGACCTGGTGGCCGTGCAGGACCACCCCTACAACTCCCGGTTCCTCGACACCTGGACGCTGCTGTCGGTCATCGCGGCGCGCACCACCCGCGTACGCGTCGCGCCCGACGTCGCGAACCTGCCCCTGCGCCCGCCCGCGGTGCTCGCGCGCAGCGTCGCGTCGCTCGACCTGCTCACCGGCGGCAGGGTCGAGCTCGGGCTCGGTGCCGGCGGCTTCGCCGACGCGATCGCCGCCTTCGGCGGCCGGCGCCTCAGCCCGCGCGAGTCGGTCGACGCGCTGCGCGAAGGGATCGCGGTGATCCGCGCGGTGTGGGACGAGAGCGGCGGCACGGTGCGTGTCGAGGGGGAGCACTACCGGGTGCGCGGTGCGCACCCCGGCCCCGCACCCGCGCACCCGGTCGGCATCTGGGTCGGCGCCTACAAGCCGCGGATGCTCGCGCTCACCGGCGAGCTGGCCGACGGCTGGCTGCCGAGCGCGCCCTACGCCCCGCCCGACCAGCTCGGCGCCATGAACGCCGCCATCGACGAGGCCGCTGCGGCCGCCGGACGAGACCCGGGCGCCGTGCGCCGGCTCTACAACGTGACAGGCACCTTCGCCAGCGGCGGCGGCTTCCTCGACGGGCCTGCGCAGGTGTGGGCCGAGCAGCTGGCCGAGCTGGCGCTCGAGCACGGCACGAGCTCCTTCGTCCTGATGACCGACGACGCCGACACGATCCGCCGCTACGCCGCCGAGGTCGCCCCGGCCGTCACCGAGATCGTCGAGGCGCACCGCGCTGGCGGCGCGGCCGAACCGACGCGTACCGAGCCGGTGCGTACCGAGCCGGTGCGTACCGAGCCGGTGCGTGCGCGGCCGGGCGCCACGCCGTTCGCCGTCGTGCCCACCCCCGACCCGGGTCTGCGGCTCAGCGGCGAGCAGCTGTGGGACGAGGAGGCGCGGCCGCACGCGCCGGCGCCGGACGCCGACCGCCTCTACACGCCGCACGAGCAGGCCTCCGGGCGCCACCTCGTCGACGTGCACGACCACCTGCGCTCGGAGCTCGAGCAGCTGCGCGAGATCGTGGCCGAGGTGATCGCCGGCGGCATCGAGCCGCACTCCGCGCGCTCGCAGATCCAGACGATGACGGTGCGGCAGAACAACTGGACGGCTGGCGTCTACTGCGCGCAGTACTGCCGCGTCGTGACCACGCACCACTCGCTGGAGGACGCGAGCGTCTTCCCGCACCTGCGCAGGGCCGACGAGGCGCTCGGCCCGGTGCTCGACCGGCTCGAGGCCGAGCACCTGGTCATCCACGACGTGCTCGAGGGCGTCGACCGGGCGCTCGTGGCGTTCGTCAGCGACCCCGACGGGCCGGCGAGGCTGCAGCACGCGCTCGACGTGCTCACGGACGCGCTGCTCTCGCACCTGTCCTACGAGGAGCGCGAGCTCGTCGAGCCGCTGGCGCGCCTCGGGTTCTACTGAGCGGTCCGCCGACCGGTCGACGGCCCTAGCCGGTGATGCGGAAGCCGGCGCGCAGCAGGTGCTCGTCGCGCGACGACCTGCCGACCAGCAGCTCGAACTCGCCCGGCTCGACCCGGCGGACTCCGGCGGCGTCGACCAGCGTGCAGGCCGCCGCCGGCAGCACGAGGTCGATGACGCGCTCCTCGCCCGGCGCGAGCGGCACCTGCACCCAGGCCTTGAGCTCCTTCGCGGCCCAGGTCACCGACGACACGACGTCGTGCATGTAGACCTGCACGGTCTCGAGCACCGGCCGCGTCCCGGTGTTGCGGAGCTGCACCGTCGCCTCCACCGTGCCGCCGGCACCGACCTCGGGAGTGCCGACCTGCAGGTCGGACCACTCGACGGTGGTGTAGCTGAGCCCCTCGCCGAACGCGAAGGCAGGACTCTGGGTCAGGTCGGCGTAGCGCGTCGCGTGCTGGCCGGGCAGCTGGTTGTAGAACGTCGGCTGCTGGCCGACGTGCCGGGCGAACGAGATCGGCAGCCGGCCCGAGGGCTCGATCGCGCCCAGCAGCAGCTCGGCCACGGCCTGGCCACCGCGCATGCCGGGGTTGGCCGCCCACACGAGCGCGGCTGCGCCGAGCACGGAGGGTGGCAGCACGAGCGGCTTCGAGGCGACCAGCACCACGACGAGCGGGATGCCGGTGGCCGCGAGGGCGTCGAGGAGCGCGACCTGGGCACCGACCAGCTCGAGCGTCGCTGTCGACCTGCCCTCGCCGACCAGCTCGATGCGGTCGCCGACGACCGCCACGACGACGTCGGCCGACTGCGCGGCGGCGACGGCTTGGGCGACCATCGCCTCGTCGCGCTCGGCGGGGATCACCACCTGCGGGCGCGGCTGCCCGTCGGGGAAGACGTCGCCCTCGGGGTCGCGGCCGACGGTGAGGATGTCGGCCCCCCGTGCGTGCGTCACCGTCCACGAGTCGGGGACCGCTGCGCGCAGCCCGTCGAGCACCGTCGTCGTCAGCTCGCGCGGGTGGCCCTCCATCAGCCAGTTGGCCTGTCCGGAGGCGCCGGCCCAGTCGCCCAGCACCGTGTCCGCGTCGTCGGCGTTCGGGCCGACCACGGCGACCGTGAGCGGTGTGCCCCCGGCGTCGAGCGGCAGCGTGCCGTCGTTGGCCAGCAGGACGAGTGAGCGGCGGGCCACCTCGAGGTTGAGCTCGGCGTGCTCCGGCGCACCGATGACCGCCGCCTGGCGGGCGGGGTCGGGGCGGCGCGGGTCCTCGAAGAGCCCCAGCTCGAACTTCAGGGTGAGCACCCGGGCGACGGCGGCGTCGAGCTCGGCCTCGTCGAGCAGCCCTGCGGCGACCGCCTCCTGCGCGCCGTCGAAGAACTGCGGTGTCGTCATGACCATGTCGTTGCCGGCCCGGACCGCGGCGGCCGCGGCCTGGGTGTGGTCGGCGAAGACGTGCTGCTCCCACACCATGCGCCCGACGTTGTCCCAGTCGGTGACGAGCGTTCCGGTGTAGCCCCACTCGCCGCGCAGCACCTCGCGAAGCAGCCAGTCGTTGACGGTGATGGGCACGCCGTCCATCGACTGGTAGCCGAGCATGAAGGTGCGGCAGCCCTCGCGGGCCACGCGCTCGAACGGCGGCAGGAACCACGAGCGCAGCTTGCGGCGCGAGATGTCGGCCTCGCTGGCGTCCCGTCCGCCCTGGGTCTCGGAGTAGCCGGCGAAGTGCTTGGCGCACGCCAGCACCGCGGTCGGGTCGTCGAGCCCGTCGCCCTGGTAGCCGCGGACCATCGCTGCGCCGAGCTCGCCGATGAGGTGGGGGTCCTCGCCGAAGGTCTCGCTGACGCGGCCCCAGCGCAGGTCGCGCGCGATGCAGAGCACCGGCGAGAAGGTCCAGTGCACACCGGTCGCCGCCGCCTCGACGGCGGTCGCGCGCGCCACGCGCTCGAGCAGCGAGACGTCCCAGGTCGCAGCCATCCCCAGCTGCGTGGGGTAGATCGTGGCGCCCTTCCAGAACGAGTGCCCGTGGATGCAGTCCTCGCCCACGAGCAGCGGGATGCGCAGCCGGGTCTGCTGCGTCAGCTCCGCGGCCTCGTCGAGGTAGGCGGGCGACGCGTGCAGGATCGAGCCCGCGTGCATGGTCTCGATGTGCTCGCGCACACCGACCTGGGCGTCGAGCTGCATCATCTGGCCGACCTTCTCGGCCAGCGTCATGCGCCCGACCAGGTCGGCGACCCGCTCGGCGACGGGCAGTGACGCGTCGAGGTAGGGCGCGGCCATCAGCGCTGGAGGAACGGTCGCAGCAGTGCCAGGTCGGCGGGACCGAGCCGGTCGGTGGAGGTCGCGGCCTGGTGCCAGTGGGGGTAGATGAGCGGCGGGCGGCTGACCTGCTCGAGCCGGTCGAGCTCGTCGTCGGTGAGCACCAGCTCGGCGGCGCGCAGGTTGTCGGCGAGCTGCTCGTCGGTGCGGGCGCCGACGATGACCGAGCTGACCGCGGGGCGGGTGAGCAGCCACGCGAGCGAGACCTGGGCAGCGGAGACGCCGTGCGCCTCGGCGACCTCGAGCAGCACGTCGACGATCGCGTAGAGCTGGTCCTCGTCGCGCACGGGCGGCTCGTCCCACCCGGCGAAGCGGCGGGTGCCCTCGGGCGCGGCCTCGTCGCGGCGGTACTTGCCGCTGAGCAGGCCGCCGGCCAGCGGGCTCCACACCAGCACGCCGACGCCCTGGTCGACCGAGGCCGGCAGCAGCTCGTACTCGGCGTCGCGGGCCTGCAGCGTGTAGTGGATCTGGTGGCTGGCGAAGCGCGACCAGCGCGCGGAGTCGGCGACCGCCAGCGCCTTCATCAGTTGCCAGCCGGTGTAGTTGGAGGCGCCGACGTAGCGGACCTTGCCCGACTGCACCAGGTGCTCGAGCGCGGCCAGCGTCTCCTCGAGCGGGGTCTGCCCGTCCCACTCGTGCAGCTGGTAGAGGTCGATCCAGTCGGTGCCGAGCCGGCGCAGCGACGCCTCGCAGCCGCGGACGATGTGGTGGCGCGAGGAGCCGGCGTCGTTGGCGCCGGGGCCCATGCCGCCCATGCGCACCTTCGTGGCGACCAGCACGTCGTCGCGGTGGGCGCCCAGCGCCTCGCCGAGGATCTGCTCGGACAGCCCGGTGGAGTAGACGTCGGCGGTGTCGAAGAGGTTGACGCCGGCCTCGATGCACATCTCGACCTGGCGCCGGGCGTCCTCGACGCCGGTGCCGCCGAGCGGGGACGCCCAGCCGGTGCCGCCGAAGGTCATGGTGCCGAGCGAGAGGGCGGACACGCGCAGGCCGCTGCGCCCCAGCTGACGGTAGTGCACGCTCGTCTCCTTCGACTCGACGCAGCCGGGCTCCCGGCAGCTCGACACCCTAGGTGGACGGTCCGACGGGGTGCTGCGTGGGTCGCACGGCGTCGTCCGGCAGGTCCAGCGCCCGCGCGAGCGGCACGCCGGGCCGGTAGGCGAGGTGCAGGTGCGTGGGCGCGTCGATGACGGTGAGGTCGGCACGCGTACCAGGCGCGATGCGGCCCACGTCGTGTCGGCGCAGGGCGAGCGCGCCGCCGGCCGTGGCGGCCCACAGCGCCTCGTCGGGACTCATGCCCGTCTCGCGCACGGCGAGCGCGATGACGAAGGGCATGGACGAGGTGAAGCAGCTGCCGGGGTTGCAGTCGGTGGCCAGGGCGACGACCGCGCCGGCGTCGAGCAGGCGCCGCGCGTCGGGGTAGGGCGAGCGGGTCGAGAACTCGACGCCCGGGAGGAGGGTGGCGACCGTACCCTGCCTCTCCTGCGCGGGCGCTGAGGCCGCGAGCGCCTCGACGTCGGCGTCGGTGAGGTGCGTGCAGTGGTCGACGCTGGCGGCGCCGAGCTCGACGGCGAGGCGTACGCCGGGGCCGGCGGTGAGCTGGTTGCCGTGGACGCGCAGCCCGAGGCCGGCCCGGGCGCCGGCGCTGAGGACGGCACGGGACTCGTCGGCGTCGAAGGCGTGCGCGCTCCCCGGCTCGCAGAAGACGTCGACCCAGCGGGCCCAGGGCGCGCATGCCTCGAGCATGGGGCCGGCGACCAGGTCGACGTAGGCCGAGCGTTCGGCGCCGGGTGGTACGACGTGAGCTCCGAGGAACGTCGTCTCGGGGGTGACCTCGCGGGCAAGGCGGAGGCTGCGTGCCTCGTCCTCGACCGTCAGGCCGTAGCCGCTCTTGACCTCCACCGTGGTGGTGCCCTGCCTGCGCATCTCGGCGACCAGCGCCCGCAGCGACGCTCGCAGCTCGTCGTCGCTCGAGGCGCGGGTGGCCGCGACGGTCGTCGCGATGCCACCGCCGTCGTAGCGCTCGCCGGTCATCCGCGCCGAGAACTCGCCCGAGCGGTCGCCGGAGAACAGCAGGTGGGAGTGCGAGTCGACGAACCCGGGGACGACGGCCCGTCCCCCGACGTCGAGCCGGTGGTCCGCCGCCGGCGCTGACGCCGCGGGTCCGACCCACTCGACGAGGCCACCCGACACCACGACCGCTGCGTCATGGACGACGCCGAGCGCAGACCCGTCGCCCGTCGACGCGTCGTTGGTGACCAGCTCACCGATGTCGGTGACGACGGTGCTCATGCGTCAGCCCACAGCGACGACACCGCATCGCACAGCAGCGCTCCGACGTCGCCCAGTGCGTGTGCCCCGTCGCGCACGACGGTGCGACCACCTACGACCACCGTGTGGACATCAGGTGAGGATGCGGCGAGCACGAGCTGCTCGGGCGTGGAACCGGCGGTGCGTACGCTGTCGAGCCGCACCGCGACCAGGTCGGCGGGTGCCGCTGTCTCGATGCGGCCGGCCTCCGGCCAGCCCAGCGCCGCGTGACCGTCGGCGGTCAGGGCATCGACCAGCTCGGCGGGGGAGAAGGACCCGCGTCGCCGGGTTGCGAGCCGCTCGTGCATCTCCAGCGCCCGCGCCTCTTCCAGCAGGTCGATGACGGCGTGCGAGTCGCTGCCCAGGCACAGCGGGGAGCCGGCGGTAACGAGGAGGCGCATCGGCCCGATGCCGTCAGCCAGGTCGCGCTCGGTCGTGGGGCAGGCGCAGATCCGGGTGCCACTGCCTCCGAGGATGTCGATGCCGGGCGAGAACGTGGCGTGGACTGCGGTGGTACGAGCGCCGAGCGCCCCCGCGTCAGCGAGTAGCTGGGTCGGAGTGCGGCCGTAGTGCGCGAGCGCTGCGTCGTTCTCGGCCTGCTGCTCCGACAGGTGCACGTGCAGGGGTGCGTCGGGGAACGCGGACGCGACCTCGGGAAGGGCGTCGCGGGGCACGGCCCGGACCGAGTGCACCGCTGCACCCAGCCGCAGGGTGGCGTCGGGCGCCAGCTGCCCGACGCGGGACGCCCAGGCCTCGGCCGAGCCGTCGCCGAACCGCTGCTGCACCGGGTCGAGCGGGAGGTGACCGTCGGAGGACAGACCCCCGGAGAGGTAGCACGCGTCGAGCAGCGTGATGCGGATGCCGGCGTCGCCGGCCGCCTGGCGCAGCGCCTCGCCCATCGCGTTCGGCTCGTCGTAGCGGGCGCCGCCCGGCGCGTGGTGCAGGTAGTGGAACTCACCGACGCAGGTGACCCCGGCGAGGGCCATCTCGGCGTAGACCGCGCGAGCCAGCCGCAAGTAGGAGTCCGGGTCGAGGCGGGCGGCCACCGCGTACATCTGCTCGCGCCACGTCCAGAACGTGCCGCCGGAGCCGTGCGTCCGCCCGCGCAGCGCGCGGTGGAAGGCGTGCGAGTGCGCGTTGGCGAAGCCCGGCAGCACGAGGCCGCGGAGCCTCTCGTCGCCGTCGGAGGCCGGGACGCCCGTCTCGACCGAGGTGACCACGCCGCTGTGTGCCACGACGCGGACGGACGCGACCGGCGCGGAGCCGACCCAGGCGTACTCGCACCACCAGGAGGTCACGGAGCCGGCCAGGTGTGGCCGGCGAGCGCGCGCACGACCGACGCCAGCGCCTCGACGCCGGCGTGGCAGTCAGCCGGCTCGGCGTGCTCCTCGGGCGAGTGCGAGACGCCGGTCGGGTTGCGCACGAACAGCATGGCCGTCGGGATGCCCGCCTGGGCGAGGACCCCGGCGTCGTGGCCTGCACCTGTCTCGAGGACCGGCGCGCCCTGGAGGAGGGCCGAGAGCTGCACCGCGAGGGAGCGGTCGAACGGCGTACGCGGCGTCCACGACTCCTCGACCGGCTCGAGTCCCGCGGCAGCGAGGTCTGCGACGACCGCCCGGACGGCGGTCTCCTCGGACGCGCGGGCGTCGAGCCACGCGGTGACGCGCGAGGGGATGGCGTTGACGCCGTTGGGCGAGACGAGCACCTTGCCGACCGTGGCCAGCGCGGAGCGGCGTTCGGCCGCGGTGCGCGCCGAGGTGACGAGCCGGGCCAGCTCGAGCATCGGGTCGTCCCTGTCGACCAGGGCCGTGGTGCCGGCGTGGTCGGCCCGTCCTGCGAGGTCGACCCGCCAGCGACCGTGCGGCCAGATGGAGCTGCCGACACCGACGGCAGCGGCGGAGTGCACGAGCCCGCGGCCCTGCTCGACGTGCAGCTCGACGAAGTGGGCGACGCGTCGCAGCGTCTCGTCGTCACGACCGACGCGGGCCGGGTCGACGCCGGCGGCGGACATCGCCTCGGCCATCGTGACGCCGTCGCCGTCGCGCAGGCCCCGGGCCCGGTCGGCGTCGAGCACGCCGGTCAGCAGCCGGGACCCGGCGCAGGCGATGCCGAAGCGGGCGCCCTCCTCGTCACCGAAACAGGCGACGCCGATCGGCTTGGCGGGAGAGAAGCCGCTGTCGCGAAGAGACTCCAGAGCGGCGAACGCCGAGACCACCCCGAGCGGGCCGTCGAACGCGCCGCCGTCAGGCACGGAGTCGAGGTGGCTGCCCATCACGACGCCGGGACCGTCGGTGTCGGGGGAGCCCCACCAGGCCCACAGGTTGCCGGCGCGGTCAGTGGTGACGTCGAGCCCGAGGCCGGCTGCAGAGGAGGTGAACCACTCGCGCAGCGTGCGGTCCTCAGGAGTCCACGCGTACCTCCGGTAGCCACCGCTCGAAGCCCGTCCGACCGGCTCGAGCTCGGCCCACAGCGCGTCGAAGCCCATGTCAGCCCTCCTGCATCGGGACCCGCACGCCGCGCTCCTGCGCCACCTCGTCGGCGAGCTCGTAGCCCGCGTCGACGTGGCGGATCACGCCCATGGCCGGGTCGTTGCTCAGCACGCGGGCCAGCTTGGCAGCTGCGAGCGGCGTCCCGTCGGCGACCGACACCTGGCCGGCGTGGATCGAGCGGCCGATGCCGACTCCGCCGCCGTGGTGGATGGACACCCACGTCGCGCCGGAGGCGGTGTTGACCAGGGCGTTGAGCAGCGGCCAGTCCGCGATCGCGTCGGAGCCGTCGGCCATCGCCTCGGTCTCGCGGTAGGGGGATGCGACGCTGCCGGCGTCGAGGTGGTCGCGGCCGATGACGATGGGGGCCTTCACCGCGCCGGAGGCGACCAGCTCGTTGAAGGCCAGGCCCGCACGGTCGCGCTCGCCGTAGCCCAGCCAGCAGATGCGCGCCGGCAGGCCCTGGAAGGCGACGCGGTCCTGGGCGGCGCGGATCCAGCGGTGCAGGTGGTCGTCGTCGGGGAAGAGCTCCAGCACGGCCTCGTCCGTCGCCCGGATGTCGGCGGGGTCGCCGCTCAGCGCCGCCCATCGGAACGGGCCCTTGCCCTCGCAGAACAGCGGCCGGATGTAGGCGGGCACGAAGCCGGGGAAGGCGAACGCGCGGTCGAAGCCGCCGAGGCGGGCCTCGTCGCGGATCGAGTTGCCGTAGTCGAAGACCTCGGCGCCCGCGTCCAGGAAGCCGACCATGGCCTCGACGTGCCGGGCCATCGACGCCCGGGCGCGGTCGGTCGCCTCCTCCGGCTTGGCCGCGGCGTAGTCCGGCCAGTCGCCGAGCTCGATGCCCTCGGGCACGTAGGACAGCGGGTCGTGCGCACTGGTCTGGTCGGTGACGATGTCGACGTCGACCCCGCGGCGGAGCAGCTCGGGCAGCACGGTCGCGCAGTTGCCGACCAGCCCGACGCTGAGCGCCCTCCGCTCCGACTTCGCCGCGAGACAGCGCCGCAGCGCGTCGTCGAGGTCGTCGGCCACCACGTCGAGGTAGCGGTTGGCCACGCGGCGGGCCAGGCGGGTGCCGTCGACGTCGACGACGAGGCAGACGCCGTCGTTGAGGGTGACCGCCAGCGGCTGCGCGCCGCCCATGCCGCCGCAGCCGCCGGTGACGGTGAGCGTGCCGGCGAGCGTCCCTCCGAAGCGCTTCGCGGCCACGGCGGCGAAGGTCTCGTAGGTGCCCTGGAGGATCCCCTGCGTGCCGATGTAGATCCACGACCCGGCCGTCATCTGGCCGTACATCGTCAGGCCCTGGCGCTCGAGCTCCCGGAACTTCGGCCAGGTGGCCCAGTCACCGACCAGGTTGGAGTTGGCGATGAGCACCCGCGGCGCCCACTCGTGCGTCTGCATGACGCCCACCGGGCGTCCCGACTGCACGAGCAGCGTCTCGTCGTCGCGGAGGTCGGTCAGCGTACGCATGATGGCGTCGTAGCTGCGCCAGTCGCGCGCCGCGCGACCCGTGCCTCCGTAGACCACGAGGTCGTCGGGCCGCTCGGCAACCTCGGGGTCGAGGTTGTTGGCGAGCATGCGCATCGGCGCCTCGGTCTGCCAGCTCCTCGCCGTCAGCGTCGTGCCGCGAGCGGCGCGTACGGGTCGTGCTCCGTCCATCTCAACTCCTCGTGTCCGAACTCGTTCTCCGCCGACCTGCCCGAACGCCTTCGTGCGTTCGGACACTAGGCGAGGGGGCCGGTGACCGACTCGGCTGCGGTGCGGATGGCACCACTGCGTACCAGCTCGACGACCGCCTCGATCTCGGGTGCGAGGTAGCGGTCGGGACCCGGGCCTGGTACCCCTGCCGCGCGGATCGCGTCGCGGACCGCCCCTGTCGCGGCGGCCGGTGAGAGCGGCGCGCGCAGGTCGAGCGAGCGGGCGGCGGTGAGCAGCTCGACGGCCACCACGCGGGTCAGCCCGTCGACCGAGCGCCGCAGCTTGCGCGCGGCCGCCCAGCCCATCGACACGTGGTCCTCCTGCATGGCGCTGCTGGGGATCGAGTCGACGCTCGCAGGCACGGCCAGCCGCTTCATCTCGCTCACGATGCCAGCGGCGGTGTACTGCGCGATCATGTGGCCGCTGTCGACGCCCGGGTCGTCGGCGAGGAACGGCGTCAGGCCGTGGTTGCGGTTGACGTCGAGGTGCCGGTCGGTGCGCCGCTCGCTCATCGAGGCGACGTCGGCCGCGGCGATGGCGAGGAAGTCGAGCACGTAGGCGACCGGTGCGCCGTGGAAGTTGCCGTTGCTCTCGACCCGGCCGTCGGTAGTGACGACCGGGTTGTCGACGGCGGCGGCGAGCTCGCGCGAGGCCACCAGCTCGGCGTGGGCGAGGGTGTCGCGCGCCGCGCCGTGCACCTGCGGCGAGCAGCGCAGCGAGTAGGCGTCCTGCACGCGCGTGCACTCGCCGGTGCGGTGGCTGGCCATGACGCCGGAGCCGGCGAGCAGCGTACGCAGGTTGGCGGCCGCGGCCGCCTGGCCCGGGTGCGGGCGCAGCGCCTGGAGGTCGGCGGCGAAGACCGCGTCGGTGCCGAGCAGTGCCTCGACGCTCATGGCGGCGGCGATGTCGGCGGCCACGAGCAGCTCGCGCAGGTCGTGCGCCGCGAGCAGCAGCATCCCGAGCATGCCGTCGGTGCCGTTGATGAGGGCGAGGCCCTCCTTCTCGGCGAGCGCGATGGGTGCGATCCCGGCCTCGGCCAGCGCCTCGGCGGCGGGCCGCAGGTCGCCGACAGCGTCGCGCACGGTCCCCTCGCCCATCAGCGCCAGCGCGCAGTGCGCGAGCGGGGCGAGGTCGCCGGAGCAGCCCAGCGAGCCGTACTCGTGCACGACCGGCGTGATTCCGGCGTCGAGCAGCGCGGCGTAGGTCTCGGCCACCACCGGGCGGACGCCCGTGCGGCCGGTCGCGAGCGTGGAGAGCCGCAGCAGCATCAGCGCCCGCACCACCTCGCGCTCGACCTCGGCCCCGGAGCCGGCCGCGTGCGAGCGCACGAGGCTCGCCTGGAGCTGGGCCCGGCGGGCGGCGGGGATGTGGACGGTGGCCAGCGCACCGAAGCCGGTCGAGACGCCGTAGTGCGGCACGGTGTCGGCAGCGAGCGCCTCGATGACCGCCCGCGAGCGGGCGATGCCGTCGAGCGCCTCCGCCGAGAGCCGCACGCCGGCGTCGTCGCGGGCGACGGCCACGAGGTCGGCGGGGGAGACCGGCCCGGAGCCGACCTCGACGGTGGTGCGGGTGGTGGTGCTCGTCATGGCACCCAGTGGACCGCGTGGCCGCCCGCGCGGGGAAGCGGTGTCGAGCATCTGCTGTCTGGGATCGCAGACATAGGCTGTAGCGCATGGGAGCCAGCCGCGTCCCCGCCGCCGAGCAGACGCTCCAGGTGCTGACCCACCTGGCGCGGCACGCGAGCCCGCTGCCCGCCGCGCGCATCGCCGCCGACCTGGGGCTGCCTCGCTCGACCGTCTACCACCTGCTCAACGTGCTCGTGAGCGCCGGCTACGCCGTCCACCTGCCCGAGGAGCGGCGCTACGGCCTGGGCGTCGCCGCCCTGCAGGTCGGCACCGCCTACACGCACCAGGCGCCGCTCGGTCGCCTGGCGCGCCCGGTCCTCGCCCGGCTGGTCGACGCCACCGGCTTCGCGGCGCACCTCGCGGTGCTGCACGGCCGCGAGGTGCTCTACGTCGTCGAGGAGCGCGCACCCGGCCGGCCGCCGCTGGTGACCGACGTCGGCGTACGCCTGCCCGCGACCCTCACGGCGAGCGGTCGGGCGATGCTCGCAGCCCTGCCGGCGCCGCAGGTGCGCGCGCTCTTCCCCGACCGCGACTCGTTCGTGCAGCGGGGTTCCGGGGGACCCGACTCGCCGTCGGCGCTGCGCCGGCTGCTGGTCGACGCGCGGGCGCGGGGGTACGCGGTCGAGGACGGCGAGGTCACGGCCGGCTTCGCCTCGGTGGCGTACGCGGTGGTCGACCACGCGGGGCTGCCGGCCGCGGGGCTCGCCACGACGTACCCGGCGGACGAGGTCGACAACCCCGGCCGCGACCGGCTGGTCGCGGCGGTGGCCGCTGCGGCGAGCGAGCTCGGGAGGCGCATCGGCGGCCAGGGCTGAGGCCTCGTGTCCGAACCTGCGCGCGCGCCGCCTGCGGCGGAGGCCGCGCAGGTTCGGACACAACGGCCGTGCGGGGAAGGTTGCGGTGGCAGGATGCCAAAGGTGCCCATCACCGAGGCCGTGGACTCGATCTCACCCGCTCCTGGCTGGACCGCGGTCTACCGCGAGGAGCACGGCGGTGAGCACCACGTACCCCTCGCCGGCTGGGCACTGCTCGGCGCGCTGTCGACCTGGCCCGGGGCCGTCGTCGGGCTCGTGCCCGCACGCACCGACGGTCGCAGCGTCGAGCTGGTCGACGAGCACGACGCCGCCTTCGTCCGCTACGAGTACGTCCGCGACCTCCACCACTGACCTGCTCAGCCGCAGGCCACGTTGGAGATCTCCGCGCTCCCGTCGGTGCGCGTGTTGTCGCACGTGACGCGGTTGGTCGTCACGCCGTTCGCGCCCTTCTCGATACGCACCACGTAGCCCGGCACGCCGCCGCTGACGGTGTTGCGCGAGAACACGTTGCCCTCGCCCGACGGCTCGCCCGGCGCGTCACCGCCCAGGACCCGGTGCGACTGGAGGGCGTCGGCGAAGGTGCCGCTGCCCGAGTTGTCCGTGATGCTCCAGGCGTAGCCCTTCACGTCGACCCAGGAGTCGGCCGAGTTCTCGTCTGAGGTGCCGGCGTCGAGGAAGGCGTTGTGCGCGACGGTGCCTCCGGTGGTGCGCTCCTTGATGTCGACGCCCTCGGCCTGCGTGCGGGCGATGAGGTTGCCCTCGACGCGCACGCGGTCGGAGCGGTCGGGCAGCCCGTGCGAGTACTTGCCCCAGTTGGTCACCGCAGACCCGACGTAGACGCCCTCACCGAACTTCTTCTCCTGCAGCCCCGTGTCGTGGACGTAGCTGTCGAGGACCGCCCCGTCGGCCGAGCCGCCGCGGAAGTGCACGCCCTCGTTGCCGCTGCCCGACACCTCGACGTCCTCGAGCACCGTCCCCTGCGACCCGTCGACCAGCACGCCCTTCTGCCCGCCGGTGACGCTGAGGCCGACCACGTGCCAGTGGTCGCCCGTGACCGTCAGCACGCTGCCGCTGCGTAGCGACGTGCCGACGAGGACCGCGCCCCTGCCGCCCAGCAGGGTAATCGGGGCGTCGGCCGTGCCGTCGGCCTTCGCGTCGAAAGAGCCCGCGTAGGTGCCGTCCGCGAGGTCGATGACAGAGCCGGGTACGGCTGCGGCGAGCGCCGTGCGCAGCGCCTTGACCGTCGACACCAGCACGCTGCCGTCCGGCTGGGGCACGGGGGAGTCCGGGTCCGGCTGCGCCGGCGGATCGGGTACGGGCGGTGGCACCGGCTCGCTCGGAGGTGCCGGATCGGCGGGCGGCGCGGGCTCGGGCGTCGGGGTCGGCGCAGGCGCCGGTGCAGGCGTAGGCGTAGGCGTCGGCGCTGGCACGGGAGCGGGCTGGGGCACCGGGACCGTAGTGGGGACCGCAGGGACGGTGGGCGCCGGGGACGGCACCACCGGCCCACCCGGCACCACGGGCGGCGCCGGCTGCTGCACCGGCGTGCTCGTCGCCATCCCCGGCCGCGCCGGCGCGTCGACCCCCGGACCAGCGAGCACCAGCGATTGCCGCGGGCAGCTCGAGAGCAGGGAGAGCAGCAGTGCCTTCTCCTTCGCGGTGGCGCTGAGGCCGTACTTCCACAGCACCGCCGTCTCGCGTCCAGCCAGGGCGCACGCTCGTGTCCGGGACGCCGGCCGCCACGACGTCAGGTCGCGACCCCGGCGAGCCCGCACCGAGGCCGCGTCCGCCGTCGCGAGCTCGAGCGGGTCGTTGGCGAAGGCGGCGCGCTTGGCCGGGGACCACGAGCGGGCGCCGCTGCGCCACGCCTGCTCGAGCGGCACGACGTGCTCGACCACGACAGCTGCGGGGTGTGCGGCGGACAGAGCGACCTTCCGCCCGCTGTAGAAGCTCGCCGCGCTGCCCGCTACGACCACGCACGAGCCCGTCCTGCGGAACCGCACCGTGCGGCCGAAGTCGCGCCGCAGGACGTCGTCGCGGGTGCTGCACCCGTTGCGGTCCACGTCCTGCCACGCCCGGCCGAAGCGGGCGGCCGAGAAGCCGGTGCCCGCAGCGTACGCACCGACCCGCAGGTGCTTCGCCGCGTCGCGCGCGGTGTACGGGGTGCTCGCGGCGGAGGCCGGCGGCGCGCCGCCGACGACGAGCGCGCCGAGGAGGGCGGGGACGAGCAGGCGTCGAGATGCGGACACGGCGTCCCTCGGTCGGCGGGCCGGGCCGGCAGCCGACCCACCCGCCCCACGTACTTCCTACCGTGCGCAGGAGCGCAGTGTCCAGAAGCAATGGAGGCGCCGGCAGGTGGGGCCGGGCGGCGTCCCTCAGTCGACCGGATGTCGCAAAGTCCCGTGCCGCTGAACTTCTCGTGATGCCTGCGTGTCGAAGCGGTTGACGAGACGTGTCTCGCGGGCGCTCACAGCTTCCTGCAGACCAGACATATCCACTCAATCGGTCGCCGACGCACGTGGTGGCCCGGCCGTCTCGACCGAGGGCTCTGGTGCGGAGATCATCGGCGTCCCAGCCTGCCTCCATGAACCCCTTGCGCGCCCTGCCGGCGCTGTCCGAGTCCCGTGCGAGGGTGGCCGCAGCCGCGGTCACCCTCCCTGTTGTCGCCGTGAGCGCCGTCGCCTGGGCCTCGCCCGCGTCAGCTGCCACAGTCGTGAACGTCAGCACGGCGGCACAGCTGACGAGCGCGCTGGCCAACGCCGCGCCGGGCACGAGCATCGTCCTCGCGGACGGCACCTACACGGGGCAGTTCGTCGGTGCCAAGAGCGCGCCGTTCAGCAACCCGATCAAGATCACCGGCACTCGCCGTGCCGTCCTGACGACTGGATCGACCAGCACGGGCACTGCACTCTCCATCGGCGGCGCGCAGTGGCGCCTCACCGGCTTCACCGTCACGAAGGCCCTCAACGGCATCGAGGTCAGCCACTCCTGGGGCACCGTCATCGACAAGGTCGAGGTCGGCACCATCGGCCAGAAGGGCATCCGCCTCCAGGGCAACAGCAGCGAGGCCGTCGTACAGCGCAGCTACGTCCATGACACCGGGCTGACCAACGCGCGCTACGGCGAGGGGATCGACGTCGGCTCCTCCGTCGACAACTGGGCGGCCGTGACGGCCGGCAAGCCTGACCGCACCAACAAGGTACGCGTCCTGGGCAACCGCATCGAGCGCACGGCCGCGGAGGGCGTCGACGTCAAGGAAGGCACGATCGGCGGCACGATCTCTGCCAACACCTTCCTCGACGCCGGTGTCGTCGGCTGGAACTCCGGCGACTCGTGGGTCGACCTCAAGGGCAACGGCTGGCGGGTCGTCTCCAACACCGGCGCCGGCGCTCAGGACGACGCCATGCAGATCCACTCCATCGCGGGACTCGACGGCAAGCAGATCCCGGGCTCCGGCGACGACAACGTCGTACGCGGCAACACCGTCACCGGCGGCGTGCCCGGCTACCTCATCAAGGTCTACAAGAACAGCGACAACAACACCATCGGCTGCGACAACGTCCGCACCGACGACGGCGACAAGGGCATCAGCAACCGCAAGTGCACGCCCTGACGCACCGCTGACGTGGGGCGCTCCAACGCAGCAGCGTCTGGTGCCGCCGGTGCACTAGTCAGCCGCTGTGACATCCCGCCTCCGCCCCAGCGCGTCTGCGCAGGGGCGGAGGCGCGTCGGCATGCTGACGCGCAAAGCCAGCGCCAGGATTACAGCCACTGGTGGCGGGTGCCTGCTCCGGTGGCGCCGTCGCTTCAGCCGACGTCGGTCGCGAAGCCGGACGTCAGGCGCTTCATGCGCTACATGAGCGCCGCCGCACTGACGGCTTCACCCACGACAGCTGCTTCCAGGGTCACAGGCCGGGTGATGTGATCTATATCACAAAGTGTTTAGTGATCTTGCGATTGGGCCGCCCGCGTCAAATGTGACCGAACTTGTCCCCGTTTCGCGTAGCTGCCCTGCAATAACCTCCGAGAATCGTTCATCAGCGACCTCCTTGATCACCTCGAGCAATGGCCTGTAGACCTGCGGTGTCCCGATTTTGTGGTAGCAGGTGGCATGGATGCCGCCTCCCACCTCCGGGTGTTGCTCGAAGGAGCGGTTCATGGCGGATGCGCAACGCACGCAAGGGTGGGGGAGTCGGCGTCTGCAGCGCCGGCTCGCGGTAGGCGCGCCAGTTCTGGCACTGGCGGCGGGGGGTCTGGTCGCTGTGCCATTTGCCGGCTCCGCGGAGGCGGCCGGCCCAACTCCGGTGGTCTGGAACGCGCCGTCGTCCATCGACCGCACGCCGGCCGGGTCGACGCCGACAGCCACGTGGGCTGCGCCCGGCGCGTCCGGCAGCCGACTGGGGGAGCAGTCGTTCTACGGGGCACAGACGTTCCAGCTGTGGGACGACGCCTACGCGACGGTGAACCTGTCAACAGGCAACTTCGAGCTCCACTCCAGTGACCTTGGCGTCAACGGTCCGGGCCTGTCGCTGAACCTCGACCGGTTCTACAACTCGCAGGCGACCGGCGCCGGCTCGTTCGGCACCGGCGGCTCGCTATCGCTCGGGCGGGACGTCGGTCTCGTCGCCAGCGGATCGACCGTCACGTTCCACGCCCCGTCGGGCTTCACCGCCACCTTCACCAGCAACGGGTCCGGCGGCTGGACCGCACCATCCGGCCTGAACGCCGACCTGGTGCACAACAGCAACGGCACCTGGTCGCTGACCTACCGCAAGAACTCAGTCAAGTACACGTTCACCACGGGTGGCTACCTGTCGACGGTCGCGGATCGCAACGGAGTCGTCCAGACGCTGCGCTACTGGAGCGACGGCCGACTCGCGAGCATCACTGACACCGCCGGCCGGGTCACCAACATCACCTACACCTCGGGCCGCATCACCCAGGAGACCGACCCCGCCGGTCGCGCCTGGACCTACGGCTACGACGGCTCCGGGAACCTGACCAGCGTCACCGACCCCTCCGGTGGCGTCACCAACTACACCTGGGACAGCGGCAAGCTGGCATTCATCCAGGACCCGCGGGGAAACTGGAGCGAGGTCCGCTACGACACCTCCGGACGGGTCGCCTCCTTCCGGCAGTACAAGAACGCCGGCGACAACAACGGGAACTCCGCCGCCACGTTTTTCACCTACACCCCGGGCAATGGCGGGGCGATGACCACTGACGTCAAGGATCCGCGAGCCAACACGTCCACCTTCGTGATGGACTCCGCCGGCCGGGTCACCAAGACCACCGACCCGCTCGGGCGCTCGCGCTACACCACCTGGACGACCAACTCCGACGTCCAGTCCGCGGTCGACGCCATGGGCACCGGCTCCAGTGACACGGCCCACCAGATCGCCTACTCCTACGCCACCGATGGCACGAACAACCTGCAGTCGGTCACCCTGCCGACCGGGGCTGCCGCCAAGGCGCAGTACGGCAACGTGTCCGGCTGCTCGAGCACCGACACCGGGCACCCGTACCAGGTCAAGTGCAGCGAAGATGACGCCGGCAACCAGACGACCTATTCCTATGACACGCCCGGCAACGTCGCGACCGAGAAGTCGCCCAACCCGGCCGGCGGGGTCTTCACCAAGACCTACACCCACCAAGGCGTCGGCGGCGCCTCATGCGGCGGCAAAGTTGGCCAGCTGTGCACCGCCACGGACGGCCGCGGTGGAGTCACCTCCTACGCCTACGACACCGACGGCAACCTGGTCACGGTCACCCCGCCCGCCCCGCTCGGCGCGACGACCTACACCTACGACAGCGTGGGCCGGGTCACCTCGGTGACCGACGGCAAGGGCCAGACGACGACGTACTCCTACGACAAGCTGGACCACCGCACCCAGACGGTGTACACCTCACCCGGCGGCAGCATCGTCTACGTCTACGACGCCGACGGCAACCTCACCACCCAGTACGACAGCCTCACCGCCGCCTCGGCGACCTACAGCTACGACACGCTCAACCGTCAGATCACGAAGCAGCTGCCCGGGCAGACCGTCACCCAGCAGATGGGCTATGACGAGAATGGCAACCTCGTCGACTACGTCGACGAGACCTTCGTCCACGTCCGCTACAGCTACGACGCCGCCAACGAGCTCACCTCGCTCGCCGAGCGCAACACCTGCGCCACCGACGCCAGCACCTGCACCACGTTCGACTACTACGCCAACGGCAACCTGAAGGCGGTGCACTACCCCGGCGGGGTCACCCAGACCACCACCTGGGACAACTCCGGCCGCGCCACCGAGATCAAGGCCACCGGTTCCGCCGGCACCCTGACCGACTTCAACTACGCCTACAACAGCGTCGTCGGCGGCAGCCTCCCGGCCAACGACCGCACGAGGGTCCAGCGCCGCAGGGACGTCGTCGGCATCGGCGGACCGGCGAACAGCACCACTACCTACGCCTACGACAGCCAGGCGCGGCTCGCCAGCGCAGTGGAGGTCACCTCCGGCGGTACGACCAACGCGTCCTGGACCTACAGCTACGACGCCAACGGCAACCGCACCCGCGCCGACGTCCTCACCGGCGGCACCCACCGGATCGACACCTGGGCCTACAACGCCGCCGACCAGCTCACCACCCGCAACGGCAGCACCAGCGGCTGGGCCTACGACGCCAACGGCAACGAGACCCTGAGCCCCGGATCAGCAAGCGTCTACAACGTCCAGCCTCGCACCGACACCCACAACCCCCGCGAGCAGCTCACCTCGCTGCGCACCTCCACCGCGGGGACCGGCGGCACCACCGTGCCGTTCACCTACTTCGGAGCCACCAACTTCGAGCGCACCGGCGCGGGGTCTACACCGTTCACCAACGGCGTCGAAGGCATCGCCACCTTCACCAACAGCGCCGGATCAACCCTGGCCTACACCCGCATGCCGAACGGCACACCGATCTCCATGCGCCAGGTGACCGCCGGTGTCGTCACCAGCTACTACTACCTCACCGACAACCTCGGTAGCGTCATCGCCATGACCGACCAGAACGGCGCGGTCGTCGCCAAGTACGGCTACGACCCTGCGGGCAACACCCGCACCGTCACCGGTGCGCAGGCGTCCAACAACGCTCTCCGCTTCACCGCGGGCTACCGCGACAGCGTCACCGGGCTGTACAAGCTCGGGTACCGCTACTACGACCCCAGCCTCGGCCGCTTTACTCAGCCAGACCCGACCGGTCAGGAGGCAAACGCCCATCTCTACGGCGGGGCGGACCCTGTCAACAAGGTAGACATCCACGGCGCCGAGGACTGCCTCAAGGCGGAAGTGGTTGCCGGAGTTTCCGGTGCGGCCGCAGGGGTAGCCGGAGGGCCACTCGCTGAGGTGAGTGTTCCAGGCGGTGCCGCCGCCGGTG
The DNA here is from genome assembly GCF_003634695.1 of Motilibacter peucedani. Classification (NCBI taxonomy): domain Bacteria; kingdom Bacillati; phylum Actinomycetota; class Actinomycetes; order Motilibacterales; family Motilibacteraceae; genus Motilibacter; species Motilibacter peucedani. The sequence continues at coordinate 460,786 of NZ_RBWV01000011.1, read as the reverse complement.
CAGCGACCGGCCTCATCGGCGCTGGCGTCGCCTGCGAGGTGGGCAACCTCTACGACGCGATCTTCGGCTGACGCCATGTCGAAAAAGACACGTGCCTACGTGGGTCTCTGTCTGGTCGTCCTTGCTGTGGCGATCTTGATCGCCGTCGTCATGCGCTGACCTTGTCAACGGCGGCATGAGCCGAAGGAGAACCACTGCGTCAGTTGGGCGTAATCGTCCGCTAGGCGACACTTACGAGACCTAAGACGGCGACGCGTGCCACGGTGTTGTAGAAGAGTCTGGTGGTGCCTATGCTGCATGTCAGCACAGGCATCATTGGCGCGACGCGTCGCGCACGACTTCTACACACCCGTTGGTCACGGCCAACGTGCTCCGAAACCCTGTGGCACGCCTGCCGACGAACGGGCGTTCTGCCGGATGGCGAAGTCAGAAGGCCGAGCCTGCCGTTGCCGTCGGTTCGCCACGGATGGGCGCGGGACGCGCGGCGGGGCCCCCAATGCGGTCTGCCCCGTTCGTGTGGTCGCTCAGCTTCTCGGCCGCCCCTGGGCGCGGCACGTCTGACTGGCATCGCAGGACCGTTCCGCGTGAGGGCGCCCGGCCGACGTGGCCGGGCGCCCTCGGGACGAGCCGGTGCGTACTAGGAGAAAGTGCTCCAGAACCCGCACTGGTGCTCGGCGTCGAACTGCGCCTGGTCGATGACCACGCTCTGCCCACCGGGCCGCAGCGAGATCGTCGAGCCGTGCTTGTCGAAGCGCGGCCAGCTGGTCTGGCCGGCCACGCGCGGGCGGCCGTTGGTCGCGAACGCGCCCCAGTACTTCGTCATCTCGTTCGCCAGCTGGCGCTCACCGGCGTTGAACAGCGGCGCGATGGGCGTGCCGTTGTTGAAGCTCGGCCAGATGTAGGCCAGCTCGGCCGCGTGACCGGCGCCCCAGACGTAGCCCGGGAACTGCTGGAGGCCAGGGCCGGTCCGGTTGTCGAACTCGTAGGCGTAGGTGCGGGTGTACTTCGCCAGCGTGTGGACGAAGTCGCTCTGCACGCAGCCGCCGATGAAGCCGTTGTCGGTGAGCAGTGCGCCCAGCAGGTACGCGTAGGTGAACTGGTCGGACTGCGCCGGCCACGGGTAGTGCGCGTAGACGTCGTCGGCCCGTGCGCCGTAGCTGCGGCTGAGGTAGGTGAGGTAGTCGGCCTTCGTGCCCGTGGCGCCGGCGACGAAGGTGCGGCCCTCGTCGCGGTTGACGCCGGTGAGGACCGGTACGTGCGCGAACCGGCCGGCGGCCAGCGCCGTCTGCGTCGGCTCGGGGAAGGTGCTGGTGCCGTGGACGAACGTCGAGCCGAAGCCGCCGCTCGCGTCGAGGAGCTTCGCGGGCGACGCGGCCCGCAGGCAGGCGAGCGGGTCCGCCGCCGACGAGCAGCCGACCGCGCTGACGAACGAGGCACTGGCCGACTCGGCCTGCGCCTCGGTGCGGCTCGGGCAGTAGGTGCTCTGCATCATCGCCTGGTTGAACAGCCCGCGGGACTCCGGCGAGATCATGTGCCCGCAGACGGAGTACGCGCCGGCCGACTCCCCGTCGATGGTGACCTCGTAGGGCTTGCCGCCGAACGCGCGGATGTTGCGCTGCACCCAGCGCAGCGCCGCCTGCTGGTCGAGGAAGCCGTAGTTGCCCGACTGCCCGCCCTCGGCGGTGAGCTGCGAGGTGGCGAGGAAGCCGAAGACACCGAGCCGGTAGTTCATCGACACGCCGATGACGCCGGTGTCGGCGACGAGCTTGGCCTCGTCGTTCTGGTTCGAGCTGCCGTTGGTGAGCCCGCCGCCGTGGATGAAGACGTGCACGGGCAGGTTGTCGCCGGCCTTGGTGCCCGCTGGGCGCTGCACGTTGATGAAGAGGCAGTCCTCGGTCTCCGAGCGCGGGCCGTTGGTGCTGGGCAGCACCGGGCACACGTTGCCGAAGCTGCTGGCGTCGCGCACGCCGCTCCACGCGGCAGCCGGCTGCGGGGCCTTCCAGCGCCGCGCGCCGTTGGGCGCTGCGGCGTAGGGGATGCCGCGGAAGCTCTCGACGCCGTCGGCGGTCGTGCCGCGGACGGCTCCCTTGTCGGTCTGCACGACGCCGCCTTGCGCCGCATGCGCTGCGGTGGCGGGGACGAGGCCGACGAGCGCGACGGGGAGGGCGAGGAGGGCGGCGCGCAGTCGTACGCGGTGGCCGCCACCCGCCCTCCCGCTGCCGTGGTCTCGGTCTGCACTCTGCTGCATGTGCTGCTCCCTTGCGGTGATGCGGGCAGGTGGGACGGGCGGTTTGCGATGGATTACACGAGTAACCCGTCAGCGGGGCGACGCTAGACTTCCCCTCCCCGCGCGGTCAAGGGGGTCGTCGCAGGAAGGGGGTGCGGGAGCCGTGGAGCGCCGACCGACCAGCGCCGACGTCGCCCGCGAGAGCGGCGTCTCGCGGGCGACGGTCAGCTTCGTGATCAACGACAGCAAGCCGGTCTCGGCCCAGACCCGCCGACGCGTCCTCGACGCGGCCGAGCGCCTCGGCTACGCGCCGCACGGCGCGGCCCGCTCCCTGCGAGCCGGCCGCAGCGACCTCGTCCTGCTCTACGTGCCGCCGCTGCCGGTCGGTGCCGCGCTGGCCCGCCTGATCGACGACATCGCCGTGGGGCTCGGCGAGCACGGGCTCAGCCTGACGACCTACCTCGTGCCCGAGCGCGGCCGCCACGACCTCGCCGCGCTGCTGCGCTCGGTGAGCCTGGCGGCGGTCATCGCGATCCGCCCACCCGACGGCCCCGACGGCGACGCGCTGCGGCACTCCAGGGTGCCCGTCGTCGTCGTCCCGAAGGCCGGGCCCGGTGACGAGGGCAGCCACGACGTGCTGCAGCAGCGGGTCGGCCGGCGCCAGGTCGAGCACCTCGCCGACCGCGGCCACCGCCGGCTCGGCTACGCGGTGCCGACCCACGCCGACGTGCTCTCGGCGTTCGCGGTGCCGCGGCTCGAGGGCGTACGCAGCGCCTGCCGCGCCCTCGGCCTCCCGGCTCCGCTGGTGCGGGAGGTGCCGCTCGACGTCGAAGGCGCACGCCTCGCGGTCGAGGAGTGGACCCACGAGGCATGCACCGCCGTCTGTGCCTACAACGACGACGTGGCGTTCGCCGTGCTGGCGGGGGTGCACTCGCTGGGGGTGCGGGTGCCGGAGGAGTTGGCGGTCGTCGGGGTCGATGACATACCTCTCGCACCACTCGCCATGCCACCACTGACCACCGTGGTGGTCGACGGCGAGGGAGTGGCACGGCAGATCGTGCACGACGTGCGCCAGGCCATCGGCGACGAGCCCGCCGTCAGCGACGTCGAGGGCGAGATCGTCCACCTGGTCGTGCGGGCCTCGACCTGAGGCGCCGCCTCGCGTGCGTCAGCCCGTCGCGGTCCGCGCCAGCGCACGGCCGCCGGGCAGCGTACGGGCCGCCAGCAGCGACACGAGCGAGCCGCTGTCGGCACTCACGACCTCGCCGGCACCCCAGCCCCACGCCGTGTCGGTCGCCTCGAGCCGCAGGCCGCCGAGCTCGACCCCGAACATCGCGCCGCCCGCGCCGGTGAGCAGGTCGAGCACGGCGACGACCGCGTCGGGAGGCGCGGCTGCGGGCAGGCCCAGCGGGACCGTCGCGTCGAGCGAGTGCACGACGGCGTGGGTCAGTGCCCCGGCCGCTCCGCCGCCCGGTGGCTCCCAGGCGTGCAGCTCGGTGGAGCGCAGCTGTCCGAGGAGGTCCTCCCTCGGCAGGCCCGCGTCGCGGAGGGCGACGGTGTCGGAGAGCCGGTGGAAGTCCCCGCCGGCGGCGGCCATCTCGGCGCCGAAACGCTCCGGGGTCAGCCGCACGGCCATGGTCATGTGCGCGACCACGGCCCGGACCGGCCAGCCCTCGCACAGCGACGGCTCGTCCCACCGGTCGACGGAGCGCTCGAGAGCGTCGGCGAGCCCGTCGCAGGTGGCGGCGACGAGCGCGTGGTGGTCGGTCACGGAGCTTCCTCTCGGACGAGGCGGGTGAGGTGCTCCTCGAGCTTGTCGAGCGAGGTCGCGAAGCCGGCGCGGGCCTCCGGCGCCCGCATCGCCTCGGGCACGTGGCGCTGGTGGATGACCAGCTCGGTGCTGCCGTCGCCGAGGTCGTGGAGCGTGCTGGTGGTGTGGAGCCCGCTTCCCGGCTCGAGCCACGCGAGGAGCTCTGGAGCGAGCACGTCGGTGAAGGTCGCCACCATGCGGTGCGTCCCGTGGGCGCCGACCAGCAGCGTCTCGAACCGGCCGCCGGGGCGCAGCTCCACGACGATGCCGTCGGGAGGGGTCTCCATGCCACGAGGGCCCCAGAAGTGCGCCAGCTCGGCCGGGTCGGTGAGGCACCGCCACACCAGCTCCCGAGGCGCCCGCAAGACCCTGCGGTAGACCAGTTCGTCGTCGCTCACGCGTCGCCCTCCTGCAACTGGGCCAGGCGGCCCTCCAGGCGGTCCATCCGCTCGGACCACGTGCGCCGGCTCTCCTCGATCCACGAGGCAGCGGTCTCGAGAGCGTCAGCCTCGAGCCGGCACGGGCGGGTCTGCCGGTGCCGACCACGACTGACCAGACCGCACCTCTCGAGCACACGAATGTGCTGGGAGACCGCCTGCATGCTCATCGAGTAGGGCTCCGCGAGCTCGGTCACCGTCGCCTCGCCCGCACTGAGGCGGGCGACGATGTCGCGCCTCGTCGGGTCGCTCAGGGCGGTGAACAGCGCGTCGAGCGTCTGGTCCTGCACGGTGCCGGTCACGGACCCAGTCAAGCGCACGCTTGTGCAAGCGTAATTTTGAACCAACAGAGTGCGTGCTCAGACTTGAACTGTTCAAGGAAGTAGGGCAAGGTCGGTCCCGTGACGACCACCGCCGACGCCGAGGGCCTCCTGCGCTCGGCGGCGCTGCGCGTGACCCGCCCCCGCGTCGCGGTGCTCCAGGCCGTCCACGAGCGACCGCACGCCGACACGGAGACGTTGATCGAGGCGGCGCGACGCGACCTGGGTGCCGTCTCGCACCAGGCGGTCTACGACGTGCTCCGCGTGCTCACCGACGCCGGGCTGCTGCGCCGCATCCAGCCGTCGGGCTCCGTCGCACGCTACGAGGCGCGGGTCGGCGACAACCACCACCACCTCGTGTGCCGCTCCTGCGGCACCATCACCGACGTCGACTGCTCGGTGGGCGAGGCGCCCTGCCTCCATCCCGTCGACGACGCCGGGTTCTCGGTCGACGAGGCCGAGGTGACCTACTGGGGCCGCTGCCCCGCGTGCTCCACCTCGCAGACCGGACCAGCAGACCAGACCGAGCCGGCCCGCCAGACTCCCCCAGCCCACGCGTACGAGCAGAGAGGCAACCCGTGACCGAGATCGACCCCAAGCCCCGCGACACCAGCGCCAGCCCGCAGGGCACCGACACCACCGCGAGCACCAGCGAGAGCGAGAACCCGGCGATCCCGGGGCCCACCGCCCACGTGAGCCAGCGGCCGCGGAGCAACCGCGACTGGTGGCCCAACCAGGTCGACCTCGGCGTGCTCAACCGGACCGCGCGCTCGTCCGACCCGCTGGGCGAGGACTTCGACTACAAGACCGCTGTGCAGCAGCTCGACTTCGAGGCGGTCAAGGCCGACCTCGTCGAGGTCATGCACACCTCGCAGGACTGGTGGCCCGCCGACTACGGCCACTACGGCCCGCTGTTCATCCGCATGTCGTGGCACGCCGCGGGCACCTACCGCCAGGCCGACGGCCGCGGCGGCGCGGGCGCTGGTGAGCAGCGCTTCGCCCCGCTCAACAGCTGGCCCGACAACGCCAGCCTCGACAAGGCCCGCCGCCTGCTGCTGCCGGTCAAGCAGAAGTACGGCCGGGCGCTGTCCTGGGCCGACCTGCTGGTGCTCGCCGGCAACGTCGCCCACGAGGACATGGGCTTCCAGACCTTCGGCTTCGCCTTCGGCCGCGAGGACGTGTGGCAGCCCGAGGAGGTCTTCTGGGGTCCGGAGGACACCTGGCTCGGCGACGAGCGCTACAGCGGCGAGGACCCGCTCGATCTCGACGAGACTCCTCTCGGCGCGGTCACCATGGGCCTGATCTACGTCAACCCCGAGGGCCCCAAGGGCATCCCGGACCCGCTGGCCTCTGCGCACGACATCAAGGTCACGTTCGGCCGGATGGCGATGAACAGCGAGGAGACGGTCGCGCTCATCGCCGGTGGTCACACCTTCGGCAAGACCCACGGCGCCGGCGACCCCTCGCTCGTCGGGCCGGAGCCCGAGGGCTGCCCGGTCCACGGCAACGGCCTCGGCTGGAAGAACCAGTTCGGCAAGGGCAAGGCCGAGGACACCATCACCTCCGGGCTCGAGGGCGCGTGGACGCCCACGCCCACGAAGTGGGACAACTCCTACTGGGACACGCTGTTCGCCTGGGAGTGGGAGCTCACGCAGTCGCCCGCCGGCGCCAAGCAGTGGCAGCCGACCGACCCGGCCTCGGCGACCGTGCCCGACGCGCACCGCGAGGGCGTCACGCACCGCCCGATGATGGCCACGAGCGACCTCGCGCTCATCGCCGACCCGGAGTTCCGCGCGATCTCCGAGCGCTTCCGTGACAACCCCGACGAGTTCGCCGCCGCCTACGCCAAGGCGTGGTTCAAGCTGCTCCACCGCGACATGGGCCCGGTCTCGCGCTACCTCGGCCCGTGGGTGCCGCAGGAGGTCCAGCTCTGGCAGGACCCGGTGCCGGCGGTCGACCACGAGCTCGTCGGCGAGGCCGACGTGGCGGAGCTCAAGCGCCTCGTGCTCGAGTCGGGTCTCTCGGTGTCGCAGCTGGTGAACACGGCGTGGGCCTCGGCCGCCTCCTACCGCGGCACCGACAAGCGCGGTGGCGCCAACGGCGCGCGCCTGCGCCTGGCGCCGCAGCGCGACTGGGCCGTCAACGCCGGCACCGCCGAGGTGGTCGCGAAGCTCGACGAGATCCGGTCCTCGTTCGCCAAGCCGATCTCGCTGGCCGACCTCATCGTGCTGGCCGGCTGCGCCGGCGTCGAGAAGGCGGCCGCCGACGCAGGCGTCCAGATCACGGTGCCGTTCACCCCGGGGCGCACCGACGCCTCGCAGGAGCAGACCGACGTCGACACCTTCAAGTGGCTCGAGCCGCGGGCCGACGGCTTCCGCAACTGGATCACCCCTGGTGCGAAGCTCTCGCCGGAGACGCTGCTCGTCGACCGCGCCTACATGCTCGAGCTGACGGCCAAGGAGATGACCGTCCTGGTCGGCGGCCTGCGCGTGCTCGGCGCCAACACCGGTGGCGTGCAGCACGGCGTCTTCACGCAGACGCCGGGCGTCCTGTCGCAGGACTTCTTCCGCAACCTGCTCGACCTCGGCGTCTCGTGGCGCACGTCCACCGATGACGAGGGCGTCTACGAGGGTCTTGACGCCGACGGCAACGTCGTCCGCACGGCGACCGCCGCCGACCTGGTCTTCGGCTCGAACTCGATCCTGCGCGGCATCGTGGAGGTCTACTCCTCCGACGACGCCAAGGAGAAGTTCGTCAAGGACTTCGTCGACGCGTGGGACAAGGTCATGATGCTCGACCGCTACGACGTGGAGTAGCAGCTCAGCGCCGCTGACGGCCCGCTCGCACCCCCGGTGCGGGCGGGCCGTCGTCGTAGGCTCTGCTCATGCGGGTCCTGCTCACCGGCATGTCGGGCACGGGGAAGTCCACCGTGGTCCACGAGCTGCGCCGGCGCGACTTCGCGGCCTATGACGCCGACGACGACGGCTTCACAGAGCCGGCGGGCGACGGCACGTGGCGGTGGCGTACGTCTGCGGTGACCGCGCTGCTCGACCGCCACGACGCCGGCCTGGTGTTCTTCGCCGGCTGCTCGGACGAGCAGGCGCAGTTCGCCTGGGACCGCCAGGTGCTCCTCACCGTCCCCGAGGTCGTGCTGCTCGAGCGGCTGAAGTCGCGCACCAGCAACGACTTCGGGAAGTCCAAGTCCGATCGTGAGCGGGTGCTCCTCGACCTGCGCGAGGTCGAGCCGCTGCTGCGCCGGGTGGCCGACCGCGTGGTGAGCACCGACCGGCCACTCGCCGACGTGGTCGACGAGGTGCTCGCTGCGGCGCTCGGGAAGCGGCGGGCGTGAGGCGACGACCGCGTACGCGTCAGTGCGCCTGCCCGGTGCTGGCCGAGGTGCCGCCGTCGACGGCGAGCCACGCGCCGGTCACGTAGCCCGCGTCCGGACTCGCGAGCCACAGGACCGCAGGTGCGATGTCCTCCGGCCGTGCTGGCCGGCCCAGCGCGATGCGGTTGGTGGCCGCGGCCAGCGCCTGCGGGTCGTCCTCCACGGCCCGGGTGATCTCCGTGATCGTCAGCGCCGGCGCCACGGCGTTGAGCCGCACGCCGCGCGGGCCGTAGTCGAGAGCGAGCGACTGGACGAAGTTCATGATGGCGGCCTTCGTCGCGTTGTAGGCCGACTGGCCCCAGTCGCCGCGCAGCCCGGAGACCGAGCCGACGACGACCAGGTTGCCACCGGAGCGCTCCAGCTCGGGCAGCGCGTGGCGGGCCACGTGCACGAAGCCGTCGATGTTGGTGCTGCGGATCGCCTGCCACGCGTCGAGCGACAGCTCGTCGAACGGCGAGTTCACGTAGGCAGCGGCGTTGTTGACGACGACGTCGAGGCGCCCGAAGCGCTCGACCACGGCGGCGACCATCGCCGCAGCCGAGTCGTCGTCGGCGACGTCGGCCTCCACCGCGAGCCCGCGCTCGGCGGGGTGGCCCTCGAGCGTCTCCTCGAGCCGGTCACGGCGCCGGCCGCTCACCGCGACGTTGGCGCCGTTGTCGAGGAAGGCGCGCGCGATGGCCCGGCCGATGCCCGACCCGCCGCCGGTGACCAGCACGGTCGAACCGTCGAAGGCGTAGGTGTTCGCAGTCATGCCAGGACCAATCGTCGGAGACAGGAAGGTTGTTCCCGCAAGCCTGGGTAGGAACCCGACATGACATCGAAGACCTGGTTCATCACCGGCGCCTCGCGCGGCTTCGGCCGCGAGTGGTCGATCGCCGCGCTCGAGCGCGGCGACTCCGTCGCCGCCACCGCCCGCGACACGAGCACGCTCGACGACCTCGCCGAGACGTACGGCGACCGCTTCCTGCCGTTGCAGCTCGACGTCACCGACCGCGCAGCCGACTTCGCCGCCGTGCAGCGCGCGCACGAGCACTTCGGCCGGCTCGACGTCGTCGTCAACAACGCCGGCTACGGGCACTTCGGCCTGGTCGAGGAGCTGACGGAGGACGAGGCCCGCGCCCAGCTCGAGACCAACCTGTTCGGCGCGCTGTGGGTGACGCAGGCCGCGCTGCCGTTCCTGCGCGAGCAGCGCAGCGGCCACATCCTGCAGGTGTCCTCGATCGGGGGGATCTCCGCGTTCCCCCTGGTCGGCATCTACCACGCGTCGAAGTGGGCGCTCGAGGGCATCAGCCAGGCGCTCGCGCAGGAGGTGGCCGACTTCGGCATCAAGGTGACCCTGATCGAGCCGGGCGGCTTCTCCACCGACTGGGCCGGCGCGTCGGCGAAGCGGTCCGAGCCGCTGCCGGACTACGCGGAGTTCCACGAGAAGGCCCAGCGGGAGCGCAGCCAGCGCAACTCGACGCCCGGCGACCCCAAGGCCAGTGCCGCGGCGGTGCTGCGCATCGTCGACGCGGAGAACCCGCCGCTGCGCTGCTTCTTCGGCTCGAGCCCACTCGGCATCGCGGAGAAGGACTACGCGTCGCGGCTCGAGACGTGGCGCCAGTGGCAGGACGTCGCCGAGCTCGCCCAGGGCTGAGCCCGTGTCCGAACGCGCCGCGCGTCCACCAGGGTGGACGCGGCGGCGCGTTCGGACACAGCGCCCTAGTCCAGGATGACGTCGCGCCCTTCGGCGCGCAGGCGAGCCAGCCCGTCGAGCATGCCTTGCAGGACGTCGGGCTCGTGCCCCTGCCAGTCGTACACCTCGCGCAGAACGCGCAGCGGCTCGCGCGAGCGGTAGGACATCGTCGGGTTGCCGGGGAACTTCTTGTTCGTGACGTTCGGGTCGTCCTCGAACGGGCCCAGCGGCTCGACCTCGTAGACGTGACCGCGCTCGCCGGTGCCGGCGAGCGCGGTCGACAGCTCCGCTCCCCACACCGCCGTTTCGAGCGCGGCCGAGAAGTAGATGTTGTTCGAGACCCGACCGGACTGGAAGTTGCTCCCGCGCCCGGCGACGAGCTCGTCGCCGGGCTGGAGCACGGACCTCGTGCCGTGGAAGAACGGGCCGGTCACGTGCCGGCAGCGCTCGAAGGTGACGGGGACGTGCTGCGTGTCGCTCTCGGGCATCGCGCTCCTCAGCTGCTGGAGGACTCAGGCGGCGACCGGCTCCATGGCCTCGGCGGTCAGCGTCAAGGACCGTAGCCGAGACTCGGTGTCAGGAGCCTGGTGCGCGGTGATCAGCTCGTCGGCGTCGGCCTGCTTGCGGAACTGCTCGAGGTAGTCCGCCACCTCGTGCGGCGTGCCGACCGCGGCGTAGGTGAACATCGAGTCGACGTGCGCGGCGGCGCCCTGGCGCAGCAGCTGCTCGGCCTCGTCGTCGGTGAAGGTGCGGCCGCGGCCGAAGAGCCCGACGGCCAGCGTCCGGCGCATGGCCGCGAGGTGCTCCTGCGCCTGGCTGGTCGTGTCGGCAGCGAGGACGTTCACGCCGGCGATGACGTACGGCCTGTCGAGCTGCGCGGAGGGCTTGAAGTCGCGTCGGTAGAGCGCGACGGCCGCCTCCAGCGCCTGCGGCGAGAAGTGGCTCGCGAACGCGTACGGCAGCCCGAGGGCCGCAGCGAGCTGCGCGCCGAACAGCGACGAGCCGAGGATCCAGAGCGGGACGTGCGAGCCCTTGCCCGGCACGGCGTCGACCCCTGGCACCCGGCTCTCGCCCGCGAGGTAGGCCTGCAGCTCGAGCACGTCCTGCGGGAACGTGTCGGAGGAGGTCTGGTCGCGGCGCAGCGCGTACATCGTGGCCTGGTCGGAGCCCGGGGCACGGCCGAGGCCGAGGTCGATGCGCCCGGGGTACATCGCCTCCAGGGTGCCGAACTGCTCCGCGATGACCAGCGGCGAGTGGTTGGGCAGCATGACCCCGCCCGCGCCCAGACGGATGGTCGACGTGTGCGCCCCGACGTGCGCGATCAGCACGCTGGTCGCCGACGACGCGATGCGCGGCATGTTGTGGTGCTCCGCGTACCAGACCCGCTGGTAGCCGAGCTCCTCCGCCCGCTGCGCGAGCGCCACGCTGGCGGCGAAGCTGCTGCCGGCGGTCTGGCCCTTCGGGATGGGGGCGAGGTCGAGGACGGAGAGCGGGATGCGCATGCGAAGACCTTCCAGTTGACTCGCTCTCGACAACGCGCCCGCCGGCGATCCGCTTCCCGCCTCGATCCGGGTCAGGCCGCCAGGCGGAACGTCCGCGCGAAGCGGTCGAGCAGGGTCGCCCGGCCGTGCAGCACCTCGACCACACCCGTGGTGACCGCTCGATCCGGCTCGAGCGCCCCGGAGATCAGCCGGTGGATGCCCGGGCCGGCGCTGAAGGCCAGGTCGGCCGGCCCCTCGCCGCGCGTCACGTCGAGGGCCGGACCGTCCACGCGGATGAGCAGACCGGCGGCGCCGAGGTGGGCGGCGTACGCGGTGGCGGGCAGCGTCGCCGCCACCTCGGGGCGGAAGGCGGTGCGCAAGGCCATGGTCATCGAGTCAGGGGTGATGACCTGGTCGTCGCGCGGGTCGCCCAGCGCCTTGGCCCCCCAGGCGCCGAGCGCGACCACGACCGGCTCGAGCTCGCGGCCGTAGGGCGTCAGCTCGTAGACGATCACGCGCGAGCGGGGTGCCCGGCGGATGATGCCTGCCTCCTGGAGCTCCTTGAGCCGCGACGCGAGGATGTTGGTCGGGATGCGGGGGAGCCCCGCGGCCAGCTCGCCGTAGCGCCGCGGCCCGACCAGCAGGTCGCGGACGATCAGCAGCGCCCAGCGCTCCCCGACCAGCTCGAGCGCACGCGTGATGCCGCAGTACTGCCCGTAGTCGCGCGCGGCCATCGACCTCAGACCTGCTGCTGCGCCAGGTGCGCGTCCGGCCCCTGCTCGGCGGCGACCGGGTCCATCCAGCCGAACTCGAGGATGTGGCCGTCGGGGTCGGTGAGCTGGCGCTGGTACATGAAGCCGTAGTCGGACGCCGGCTGCGCCTCGGAGCCGCCCGCTGCCAGGCCGGCCGCGACGGTGGCGTCGACCGCCTCGCGGGAGTCGAGGAAGACCGCCGTGGCGCCCCATGCGGCAGCCGTCGGGTCGGCGATCGGACGCTGGGTGAAGGTCTGGAAGAAGTCGCGCACCAGCAGCATGAAGAAGCTGTGGCCCTCCTCGACGACGACGCAGGCGGCGTTGTGGTCGGTGAACTTGGGGTTGATGGTGAACCCGACCGCTGTGTAGAACGCCTTCGCGCGCTCGAGGTCGGTCACCGGCAGGTTGACGAACATGGTGGTCATCGCGCTCTCCTCAGGTCGTTGGCGTCGTCGCCACGGCCACACTTGCAAAAGACAAGTGAGCGGTCAAGGGAGTTTCTGTGCCCCGTGCACGCTCGCAGCATTGCTGTCACCATCAGAAGGTGGATCCGCAGGGGGGACCGCTGCCGGCGGACTCGCACGTCCACACGGAGTGGTCGTGGGACGCGACGAGGGTGGGCGACATGGACGCCTCGTGCGCGCGGGCGGTGTCGCTCGGGCTCCCTGCGGTCGCGTTCACCGAGCACGTCGACATGACGCCCTTCCGTGCCGGCTTCCTCGCCGACGTCCATCCCGAGCTCGTCGACGACGGGACCCTGACCGCGCCACCGCTCGACGTCGAGGGCTACCTCGAGGCCGTCGAACGCTGCCGCTCGAAGTACCGCGACCTGACGATCCTCACCGGCGTCGAGGTCGGCCAGCCGCACCTGCACCGACGCGCCGTCGACGCCCTCGTGGCACGCGGAGGCTTTCAACGGGTGCTCGGCTCGCTGCACGCGCTCCCCGACGGCGACGACTTCGCCGAGCCGTGGGAGCTGTTCCCGCACCGGCCCGCGCCCGAGGTCGTGCGCGACTACCTCGCGGAGATCCCGCGCGTGGTGGCAGGGTCGCAGGCCTTCAGCGCCCTGGCGCACATCGACTACGCCGTACGCAGCTGGCCCGACGACGCCGGCCCCTTCGACCCGTTGGACTTCGAGGACGAGCTGCGCCTCGCCCTCCGCTCGGTCGCCGAGGGTGAGCGCGTGCTCGAGATCAACACCCGGCTCCCGCTCGCGCCGCTCGTCGTGCGCTGGTGGCGGGAGGAGGGCGGCCAGCGCGTCACCTTCGGCAGCGACGCCCACCGGCCGGAGTTCGTCGGGCACGGGTTCTCCGACGCGGCGCAGCTCGCCGCGGCCGAGGGCTTCCGGCCGGACCACCAGCCCGGTGCCGCCTGGCTGCTGGCCGGCTGAAGTCCCGCCCGGGTCAGGTGCAACCGGCGTGCCTCCCCAGGAGTCGTAGTGACGGAAGGGGGGGCATGGACGAGCGCGCACCGAGCATCGCTGAGCTGTACGACGCCTGCTACCGCAGGCTGGTCGCGCAGCTGTTCGCGCTGACCGCAGACCTCGCGGCCGCCCAGGACGCGGTGCAGGAGGCGTTCGTGAAGGCGCTCTCCTCGCCGCAGTCGATCGCCCGGGCTGACAACCCCGAGGCCTGGCTGCGCACCGTCGCGGTCAACAGCGCCCGCAGCAGGTGGCGGCGGCTGCGGCACCTCGACCGCCTGCTCGGAGTCGGTCGCACCGGAGTTGCGGAGGCGGCGCCCGCGCTGAGCCCCGACCACGTGGCGGTCGTCTCTGCGCTGCGCGGCATCCCGCGCGAGCAGCGGGAGGCCATCGCCCTGCACCACGTCGCCGACCTGCCGGTCAGTGAGGTGGCAGCGCTGCTCGACGTGCCCGTCGGCACGGTGAAGGCGCGGCTGTCCCGCGGACGGGCCCGGCTCGCCCAGCTGCTTGCCGACGACGAGCGCACCGTTGACCCTGCGGAGGTGGCACGTGGATGAGATCGAGCGGCTCGTCGCCGCCGCTGCCGGAGCCGGGCGCGCCTCGAGCGGACCTCCGCTCGGCAGGCTGCGACACCTGGCTGCTACCCGGCGTCGTCGGCGCCGCGGGGCGTACGCCGGTGGCGGGGCAGTCGCCGTCGCAGCCGTCATCGGGCTGCTGGCGGTCACGAGCCCCGGCGGCAGCGCCGCTCCGGGTCTTCCGGGCGCGGGGACGGTGTCACCCGGTGCCGTGCCGGAGGCGACCGGCTCAGTGTCCGTGGCGCGGGAGACGCCTCTTGCGGTTCGGTCGGCACCTCGCGGGCAGCTCACCGCAGCGGTCGTCACCACGGAGGGGATCGTGGCCCTCTACGGCGCCTGCCCGGCCTCGGTGCAGAGGTGCAGCGTGCGCCTCTACGGGTCGCGCGACGGTGGAGCGACCTGGTCGAGGCCGACCACGGCCGCCACCACCCAGGGCTTCCCCTCGTTGGTGCTGTCGCAGGACGGCCGGGCGGCCGTCCTGACCTGGTCGAGAGCAGACAAGCCACTCATAACCACTGACGGTGGCACCTCGTGGTCTGTCACGCGGCGGGTCGACGCGGTCGAACCGTCGTCCGTGTCGACTGATCACGACATCCTGCTCGGCCGCGGGCTCAGTGATGGGAAAGGTTCTGCGCTCGACGTGGTGGACCCCGCGGCCTCTACCGTGGCGACCGTGTCGGTGGCGCGGCGGTTCGAGGTCTCGAGCAGCGGCATCGCCGTCCGCGGGAGCACGCTCACCGCCTCGATCGACGGCGCTGCGTCGGTCAGCACCGACGCCGGCGCGACCTGGCGTGCAGCACCCCGCGCGGACGGCGAGCTCGGCAGTGCGGCGAGCCGGGCGCCCGACGGCTCGCTGGTGCGGGCAAGCGGTGGCGACGGCGCCGGTTGGGTGCCGCTGCGGCACCTCTACCGGTCCAGCGACGACGGGCGTACGTGGTCGACCACCCGTGTCGCCCGCGTGCCTGCCGTCCCCATGGACACACTCGTCGTGACGCAAGACGGCTACCTCGCGAGCAGCACCGACGGCGAACCACTCCGTGCAGGTCGGGACCTGCGGTTCACGCCGCTCGGCGCGGGAGTGAAGGGGCCGCTCGCGTCCCTGCAGGCGGGCGCCGCGGGGGCCTGGGCGACGACCATGGATGGACGGCTCCTGCTCGTCCGCGCCAGCGGGGCCTGGAAAGCAGTTCCGCTGCCCGAGTAGCCGACGCCACCGTCACGCAGATGTGCGACGAGGCCGAACAGCTGAGCACAGCGGTCGTGCTCGGATTGACCGAGGACGCCTGCACGGTCGCTGCACCAGGCGGCACGGCTGTGGCGCCGTTCGCAGGGGGCTTCCCCGCACCGCGCGTGGAGCGGGTGGCACCGGGTCACCTGGTGGCGGTCGCCGGCGAGGGTGCGGCGTCGGCACCCGTGCGTACCTCTCGGCCGGGCCGAGGACGCGCGGGTGGACCTGGCTGAGGCCGAGCGGTTCCTCATCGACATCGGGCTGCTCCAGGCGTCGGCTCACCGCGCCCACGGCGGAGAGAGCCGTGTGCCGTCGGGCAGCACCGCCTCGAGCCCCGCGGAGGTGGTGACCCAGGCGCGGGCAGGCGCCGTCGAGCAGTTGTCGACCTGCAGGACCTCGCCGGGGCCGACCACCGCGACGTCGCCGGGCGCCAGGCGACTGCACTCGTCGCCGAGGGAGACCACGAGCTCGCCCTCGAGCACGTGCAGCACCTCCTCGCGCGTCACCGAGTGCGCTGCGCCCACGGTGCCGGCCGGCACCTCGAGCAGCCAGGCGCACAGCTCGCTGCTGCCGCGGCTGGGGCTCGCGAAGCTGGTGAACGCTGCTCCGTGCAGCTCGAAGCGCACGGCCTCGTGACGGCGGACGACGGGCATGGCGGTGTCCCCTCAATGGTCAATATGGTTGACCAGATGGTCCAGCCGGTTGACCACTGTGTCAAGATGCCGCGTGGCCGAGAGCGACCTGCCCTACCTGCTGCTGTCTGCCGCGACCGCGGTCGTCGACGCCGTGCAGGCCGGCGTGCGCGACGCCGGCTTCGACGACGTGCGGCCCGCGCACGGCTTCGCCTTCCTGCGGCTCTCCGGCGGGGGTGCGACCGTGGTCGAGCTCGCTCGCCACCTCGGCGTCACCAAGCAGGCCGCCAGCCAGCTCGTCGAGGAGCTGTCGCGCAAGGGGTACGTCGAGCGCACCCCCCACCCCGACGACGGCCGCGCCGTGCTGGTCGTGCTGACCGAGCGGGGACGCGCCTGCACCGCCGCTGCCGACGCGACCCTCCGCACGCAGACCCAGCACTGGTCCCACGTGGTCGGCGAAGGACGGCTGCGTACGCTGCGCGACGACCTCGCGCGCATCGTGCCGCCAGGGCCGGTGCGGCCGACCTGGTGAGGGGAGACCCCGGGCGCGCCGGCCAGACCCGCTTGGTGGCACCGGGAGTACCTGGAAGCGCCCCGCTCCGCACGCCACCATGGACCACGTGGACACCGAGACCCTGGGCAGCGCCCTGCGCCTCTGGCGCGACCGGCTCTCACCGGTCGACGTCGGGCTGCCGCGTCGCACCGGGCGCCGAGCCGTCGGGCTGCGCCGCGAGGAGCTCGCCGAGCTGGCCGGCCTGTCCGTCGACTACGTCGTGCGACTCGAGCAGGGCCGGGCGACGAGCCCGTCGGCGCAGGTGGTCGCGGCACTGGCTCGGGCTCTGCAGCTCCACCCCGGCGAGCGCGACCACGCCTACCGCCTCGCCGGCCTCCAGCCCCCTGCCGAGAAGACCATCTCGACGCACGTCCCGCCGGGTGTGCAGCGCGTGCTCGCGCGGCTCACCGACTTCGCCGTCGGCGTCTTCAGCGCCGACTGGACGCTGCTGACGTGGACGCCCGCGTGGGCCGCGCTGATCGGCGACCCGAGCGAGCGGACGACCGTGCAGCGCAACCTCGTGCGCGCGGTCTTCACGACCCCCGAAGCGCGGCTGTCGTCGTGGCCGGTGACCGCCGAGGACCCTGGGCTGCCCCCCGCGCTCGTCGCCGACCTGCGCGCGGCGCTCGTCGACTACCCGCGCGACCGCGGCCTGGCCGCCCTCGTCGCGGAGATGCGCGAGGGCAGCCCCCGCTTCGCCGAGCTGTGGGACCAGGGTGCGGTGGGTCGCCACGTGTCGTCGCGCAAGACCGTCCAGCACCCCGTCGTCGGGCCGGTGACCTGCGACTGCGACGTGCTCACCGTGCCGGGCAGCGACGTGCGGCTGGTCGTCTACACCGTCCCGGCGGGGTCGCCGGAGGAGGAGAAGCTCGAGTTCCTCCGGGTGACCGGCGCAGGTCTCTCGCCGGCGACGGGCTGAGCCGACCTCAGGCCGCCGGCAGGGTGAAGTGCCACCCCGCCTGGGGCAGCGCGTCGAGCAGCCAGGTGAGCACCGCCACGGTCTCCGAGCGGTCGCCACCGCCGTCGTGCATCAGCACGACGCCGCCGGGACGCAGCTGCTCCAGCACGCGGCTAGCGATGGCCCGCTCGCCCGGCCGTGACCAGTCCCGCGGGTCGACGCTCCAGCGCAACGGCCGCAGCCCGGCCGCCGACGCGGCGGACAAGACCTCGGGTGTCCACTCGCCGCCCGGCTGGCGGTAGTAGGGCACGGGTACGCCCGGCGCCGCCCGCCGCACGGCGGCGATTCCGTCGTCGACCTCCGCCGTGACGTAGGCCGCGCCCTTCGTCGTCATCGTGAGGTCGTGGTCGCGGCTGTGGTCGCAGAGCAGGTGGCCGGCGGCGTGCTCCGCGCGCACGAGCTGCGGGTGCGCCGCCACCTGGGTGCCGACCAGGCAGAACACCGCAGTGACGCGGTGGCTCGCGAGCAGCGCGAGCACCTTGGTGGTGTAGGCCGGTGCTGGCCCGTCGTCGAACGTGAGGGACACCGACGCCCCGTGGCCGGGAGGTACGCGGAGGCCGGCGAAGGTGCGCATGCCGGCCGGCACGCCGGTGCCCTCCGGCACAGCGGGGGCCTGCGGTGCGGCCGGTGGTGCCGACGTCACGGGCGGCGCGGGCGTGGCGGAGACGGCGGGCGCCGCTGGTGTGGCGGTCGCGGCGGCTGGAGCGGTCGCTCCGGCCGGGGCGGTCGCTGCGGGTGCTGACGGGAGCGCCGTCGAGGGCGCCGCCGGCGTCGGTGCCGCTGAGAACGCCTCCTGCCAGAGCGGCACCGGCGTGCCGCTGTCGAGGGCTGCCGGTGGCGGCGACGGGGGGACGGCCGTGGCCGGTGCGGCGGAGGCGGACGTCGCCGGGTGCGACGACGCGACGGGTACCGCCTGGCTGCACGCGCACAGCGGCAGCAGCGCGGCCAGCGCCACCGCGGGGACCAGGCGAGCGCGCCGAGGCGCGCACTGCCGGGCTGCCGCTCGCACCCACGCCCCCGTTCGTCGGTCGTGCTGCCCGGACCCGGGCGGCTCTGCCATCCTGGCACCTGGGCGACCGTGCTGGGGGCAGCGACATGGTGCCCGGCCAGCTCGGGCCCGGGGCTTGACATCGGTGATGTGAGCGTTAACACTCTTCGGCATGCCTCCCGCCGCCCGCCCTGCCACCATGGGCGACGTCGCGGCGGCGGCGGGCGTGTCGCACCAGACCGTCTCGCGGGTGCTCAACGACTCCGACTCCGTGCGACCGCACACGCGCGAGCGCGTGCTGGCCGCGATCCAGGACCTCGGCTACCGGCGCAACATCGCCGCTCGCGCGCTGGTGACGCGCCGGAGCCACACGATCGGCGTCATCAGCTCGGGCACCCAGCTCTACGGCCCCGCCAGTGTCATCTTCGCCGTCGAGCAGGCCGCGCGTCGCGCCGGCTACTACCTCAGCATCGCCAGTGAGCGCGTGCTCGACGGGCGCAGCTTTCGCGCCGCGCTCCAGCGCCTCGAGGAGCAGTCGGTCGAGGGCCTCGTCGTCATCTCCACCGAGGAGCAGGCCAAGTCGGCGCTGGCCCAGCTGTCCACGTCGCTGCCGACCATCGTCGTCGAGGGGGCCGCTGACGGCGGGCCGCCGACCGTCTCGGTCGACCAGGTCGACGGCGCCGCGCAGGCGACCCGGCACCTGCTCGAGCAGGGCGTGCGCACCGTGCACCACGTCAGCGGGCCGCGCAGCTGGATCGAGTCGCAGGCGCGCGTACGCGGCTGGCGCCGCACCCTCGAGGAGGCCGGGGCGCCGGTGCCCGACGTGCTGCGCGGCGACTGGAGCCCGGCCTCCGGCTACGCGGCCGCCCGGCAGCTCGCCGAGCACGGCGACGTCGAGGCGGTGTTCGTGAGCAACGACCCCATGGCGCTGGGCGTCCTGCGCGGGCTCGAGGAGTCCGGCCTGCGCGTGCCCGACGACGTGCTCGTGGTCGGCTTCGACGACGTGCCCGAAGCGGCCTACTACGGACCACCGCTGACCACTGTGCGCCAGAACTTCGAGGAGCTCGGGCGCCGCAGCATCGAGCTGCTCGTCGGCCAGCTGACCGACGGCGTGCAGCCGCAGTCGGTGACGGTCCCCGCGGAGCTCGTCGTGCGCCGCAGCTCCCTGCGCCCCTCCACCACGAAGACCGGCAAGGCCGGCAGGACCGGCAGCAAGAGACCTGGAAGGACAACATGAGCGAGGACCGCAGGGTCGTGGTCGGCGTCGACTACGGCACCCTCTCGGGCAGGGCCGTGGTCGTGCGCGTCGCAGACGGCACGGAGCTGGGCAGCGCCGTCCACGAGTACCCCCACGCGGTGCTGGAGCAGACGCTCCCCGGCGGTGAGCGGCTCGGCCACGACTGGGCGCTGCAGGTGCCCCGCGATTACGTCGAGGTGCTCCAGAACGCCGTGCCCGCGGCGGTCGCGGCCAGCGGGGTCGACCCCGCCGACGTCATCGGCATCGCCACCGACTTCACGGCCTGCACCGTGCTGCCGACGCTCGCCGACGGCACCCCGCTGTGCGAGCTCGACGAGCTGCGCGGCGAGCCGCACGCCTACGTCAAGCTGTGGAAGCACCACGCCGCTCAGGGCCAGGCCGACCGCATCAACGCCCTCGCGCACGAGCGCAAGGAGCCGTGGATCGCCCGCTACGGCGGCAAGCTCTCCAGCGAGTGGGAGCTCGCGAAGGGCCTGCAGCTGTTCGAGGAGGCGCCCGACGTCTACGCGCGGACCGAGCACTGGGTCGAGGCCGCCGACTGGATCATCTGGCAGCTGTCGGGCACCTACGTGCGCAACGTCTGCACGGCCGGCTACAAGGCCGTGCTGCAGGAGGGCGAGTACCCGAGCCGCGAGTTCCTCGAGGCGCTGGCGCCCGGGTTCGGCGACTTCTTCGAGGCCAAGGTCGCCCGCGAGCTCGCACCTCTCGGTGCCCGCGTCGGCGGGCTGACCGAGCAGGCTGCGGGCTGGACCGGCCTGCCGGCCGGCATCGCGGTCGCGGTCGGCAACGTCGACGCCCACGTCACCGCCCCCGCCGCGAAGGCGACCTCGCCCGGCCAGATGCTCGCCATCATGGGCACGAGCACCTGCCACGTCATGAACTCCGACACCCTCGGCGAGGTGCCGGGCATGTGCGGCGTCGTGCGTGACGGCATCACGCCGGGCTACTGGGGCTACGAAGCCGGCCAGTCGGGCGTCGGTGACATCTTCGCGTGGTTCACCCGCACCAGCGTGCCCGCGTCCTACACCGAAGCCGCGCAGCAGCAGGGCATCTCGATCCACGAGCACCTCACCAACCTGTCCGC
Organism: Motilibacter peucedani; assembly: GCF_003634695.1. Classification (NCBI taxonomy): domain Bacteria; kingdom Bacillati; phylum Actinomycetota; class Actinomycetes; order Motilibacterales; family Motilibacteraceae; genus Motilibacter; species Motilibacter peucedani. The sequence goes on along the minus strand of NZ_RBWV01000011.1, from coordinate 440,003 downwards.
GGAGCAGGCGGTCGGCGAGCACGGCCTCGTCGCCCTCGACTGGCACCTGGGCAACCGCTCGGTGCTCGTCGACCACGAGCTCTCCGGAGTGCTGGTCGGTGCGACGCTCGCGACGCGCCCCGAAGAGGTCTACCGCGCGCTGCTCGAGGCGACGGCCTTCGGCACCCGGCGCATCATCGAGGCGTTCGAGGAGAGCGGCGTCCCGGTGACCGAGTTCGTGGTCGCTGGTGGTCTGCTCAAGAACCGGTTCCTCATGCAGACCTACGCCGACGTCACCCGCCGCCCGCTCTCGCTGCTGGCCAGCGAGCAGGGCCCGGCCCTCGGCTCCGCCATCCATGCCGCCGTCGCCGCCGGGGCCTACCCCGACGTCTACGCCGCCAGCGAGGCCATGGGCCGCAAGGACGAGGCGGCCTTCGTGCCCGACGAGGAGCGGGCCACCGCCTACGACGCGCTCTACGCGGAGTACCGCCGGCTCCACGACGCCTTCGGCCCGGACGACGGCGCCCTGGGCGGCCTGCTCCACCGGCTGCGCGCGATCAAGCGGGAGGCGCAGGCATGACGACCACGATCGACGGACCGGTGCGGGAGGCGGTCGACCGCGTACGCGTGCAGGTCGCAGCGCTCCACGCGCAGCTCGTGCGCTACGAGCTGGTCGTGTGGACCGCCGGCAACGTGTCCGGCCGCGTGCCGGGATCGGACCTCTTCGTCATCAAGCCCAGCGGCGTCGAGTACGACGAGCTGACGCCCGAGTCGATGATCGTGTGCACGCTCGACGGCGAGGTCGTCGAGGGCGAGCACTCACCGAGCTCCGACACGGCGGCGCACGCCTACGTCTACCGCCACATGCCCGAGGTCGGCGGCGTGGTGCACACGCACTCGACGTACGCCTGCGCCTGGGCCGCGCGCGCCGAGCCGGTGCCGTGCGTGCTGACCGCCATGGCCGACGAGTTCGGCGGCCCGATCCCGGTCGGGCCCTTCGCCCTCATCGGCAACGACGACATCGGCATCGGCATCGTCGAGACGCTGAAGGACTCGCGCTCGCCGGCCGTGCTCATGCAGAACCACGGCGTCTTCAGCATCGGCAAGGACGCGAAGGCTGCGGTCAAGGCCGCCGTCATGTGCGAGGACGTCGCCCGCAGCGTGCACATCGCGCGCCAGGGCGGCGAGCTCGTACCCATCCCGCAGGACGACATCGACCGCCTCTACGACCGCTACCAGAACGTCTACGGACAGCGCTGACCGTGAAGGGAACATCCCACTCATGACCACCCCCCACCTGCACGAGGTCTGGTTCCTCACCGGCAGCCAGTCGCTCTACGGCGACGACACGCTGCGCCAGGTCGCCGAGCAGTCGCAGGACGTCGCGCGCCTGCTCGACGAGTCGGGCCAGATCCCGGTGCGGATCGTCTGGAAGCCGGTGCTGACGACGGCCGACGCGATCCGCCGCGCCTGCCTCGACGCCACGGCCGACGACACCTGCATCGGCGTCATCACGTGGATGCACACCTTCTCGCCGGCCAAGATGTGGATCGCCGGCCTCGACGCGCTCGGCAAGCCGCTGCTCCACCTGCACACCCAGGCCAACGCCTCGCTGCCGTGGTCCGAGATCGACATGGACTTCATGAACCTCAACCAGGCCGCGCACGGCGACCGGGAGTTCGGGGCGATCGAGACCCGCATGGGCGTGCACCGCAAGACCGTGGCCGGCTTTGCGGGCGACCCCGCGGTGCAGGGCCGGGTGGCGATCTGGGCGCGCGCGGCGCGGGGCTGGCACGAGAGCCGCACCCTGAAGCTCGCGCGCTTCGGCGACAACATGCGCGACGTCGCGGTCACCGAGGCCGACAAGGTCGAGGCGCAGCGGGTCTTCGGCATGTCGGTCAACACCTACGGCGTCAACGACCTGGTGGCTCGTGTCGACGCGGTGTCCGACGCCGAGATCGACTCGCTGGTCGCGGAGTACGAAGAGCTCTACGACGTGGTGCCCGAGCTGCGCAAGGGCGCCGAGCGGCACGACTCCCTGCGCTACGGCGCCCGCCAGGAGGTCGCGCTGCGCGGCTTCCTCACCGACGGCGGCTTCACCGCCTTCACGACCAACTTCGAGGACCTCGGCGGCCTGCGCCAGCTCCCCGGCCTGGCCGTGCAGCGCCTCATGGGCGACGGCTACGGCTTCGGCGGGGAGGGCGACTGGAAGACCTCGGCGCTGCTGCGCATCGTCAAGACGATGGCCGAGGGCCTCGAGGGCGGCACCTCGTTCATGGAGGACTACACCTACCACTTCGGGCCGGGCGAGCCGAAGATCCTCGGCGCCCACATGCTCGAGGTCTGCCCGTCGATCGCGGTTGAGACGCCGCGCATCGAGATCCACCCGCTCGGCATCGGCGGCCGCGAGGACCCTGTGCGCATGGTCTTCGACGCGGTCCCCGGCCCGGCGTTCGTCGTGGGCCTCTCGGACCTCGGCGAGCGGTTCCGCTTCGTCGCCAACGAGATCGAGGTCGTCACCCCCGACGAGCCGCTGCCCAAGCTGCCCGTCGCCCGCGCGGTCTGGAAGCCGCAGCCCGACCTCACGACCTCGGTCGAGTCGTGGCTGCTCGCCGGCGGCCCGCACCACACGGTGATGTCGTCGGCCCTGCCGGTGGAGGCGCTCGTGGACTACGCGGGGATGGCGCGCACGGAGCTGGCGCTCATCGACGCCGGCACGAAGCCGCGCGAGTTCGCCAACGAGCTGCGGTGGAACTCGGCCTACTACCGGCTGGCCCGCGGCTTCTGAGCGACCGCGCTGCCCGAGGCCGGGCCCGTCTCAGCGCTGCAGCGTGAGGGCGGGCTCGGCACCGGTCGACGAGTGGCGCCCGGCCGCGTCGACGAACGGCACCACCAGCAGCCACACCGCCATCGTCACCAGCCCCGCCGTGGCGATGGCCGCCATGCCGCCGGCGTAGGCCGCCACCTGCCGCAGCTGCCCGAACGAGCCCGGCACGTGGCGGGCGGTCATCGCGATGAGCCCGACGGCGAGCACGCCGAGCGGCGCGGCCGAGCTCGCGAGGAACAGCGCGGTCGTCCGGTGCGGCGTGTCGGGCGCCGGCGAGCTCGCGTCCGGCGGTGCGGCGTCGACCACCAGCGCGGCGGTCACCGACGCCCAGGCCAGCACCACGGCGTACGCGGCGATGACGTCGCTGGGCCGGTGCCAGCCGGCGACCACGGTCGCCAGCCCGGTGGCGATCGCGTAGCCGCACCCGAGCACCGCGACGTAGGGCCGCAGGCGCCGGGGCGCCACGAGCACCGCGGCCGCCGCCACGGACGCCGCCACCGTGGTGTGGCCGCTCGGGAACGAGTTCGAGACCCCGTTGCCGTAGTTCGGCCGCGTCAGCACGTGCTTCTTAAGCAGCTCGGTGGTCAGCGACGAGCCGCCGATGAGCAGCGCTGCCGACAGCGCCGAGCGCCAGCGTCCGCGGGCGAGCCCGATCGCCATGGTGACGAGCAGCGCCGCCGCCAGCATCGACACCGACACCACGTCGAGGACGCGGCTGGCGTGCGGGGCGAGGCTGCCCTGGCCGATCGTGACGCCGCCCATGGCCGCGATCTCGACCAGCTGGCCGGTCTGGGTGCGCACGAAGACCTCGAAGGCCACGGCCACGAGCAGCGCGGAGCAGGCCGCGAGGGCCACCAAGAGCGCCACCAGGACCGGGCGCCGGCTCGAGATCTGCACCCCTCGAGCATGCCGCACCGCGGAGGGCGCCACCTGCCGCGGGCCGGGTGCGGGGTCGCCGCACCCGGCCCGGGGTCCTGGGGGCCGTCACCCGCGACGGCGGACCGGCCTGCCTAGTGGGCCTTGAAGCGGTAGACCGTCGTCGTGTCGTAGGTCTGCCCGGGGCGCAGGACCGTCGACGGGAACGAGGGCTGGTTGGGCGAGTCGGGGAAGTGCTGCGTCTCCAGGGTCAGGGCGTCGTGCTTGCGGTAGACCTGCCCGCTGGTCCCGGCGAAGCTGCCGTCGAGGAAGTTGCCCGAGTAGAACTGGATGCCGGGCTCGGTCGTCTCGACCATCATCGTGCGCCCCGAGTCGGGGTCCCGCAGCCAGGCCGCACGCTGGAGGGTGCCGTCCCAGCGGTCGAGCACCCAGTTGTGGTCGTAGCCGCCGTTGGCGAGGTGCAGCTGCTCGTCGTCGGCGTCGATGCGCTCGCCGATCTGGTGCTTGGTCGTGAAGTCGAAGGGCGTGCCGTGCACCGAGGGCAGCGCGCCGGTCGGGATGAGGTTGACGTCCACGGGCGTGTAGCGGCTCGCGTTCAGCTTGAGCAGGTGGTCCTCGATCGTCCCCGTGCCCTCACCGCCCAGGTTGAAGTAGGTGTGGTTGGTCATGTTGATGACCGTGGGCATGTCCGTCGTGGCGGTGTAGTGCAGCTCGAGGTCGTCCTGCGAGGTCAGCTCGTAGGACGCCGTCGCGTGCACCGTGCCGGGGAAGCCCTGGTCGCCGTCGGGGCTCACCAGGCTGAAGAGCACGCCCGTGCCCCGCTTGGTCGTGAAGGTCGACGCGCTCCAGACCAGCTTGTCCCAGCCCACGAAGCCGCCGTGCAGCGTGGCGAGCCCGTTGTTGAGCGGCAGCGGGTAGGTGTGGCCGTCGAGCGTGAAGCCCCCGGCGCGGATGCGGTTGCCGTAGCGCCCGATCGTCGCGCCGAAGTAGGGCGACTTCGCGACGTAGTCGGCCAGGTTGTCGAAGCCGAGCGCGACGTTGGCGACCTCGCCGTGCTTGTCGGGCACGTCGAGCGACTGCACCGTCGCGCCGTAGGTCAGCAGGCGCACGGCCATGCCGTGCTGGTTGGCGAGCGTGTAGCGCCGGATGGTCTGGCCCATGTAGGTGCCCCACGGCTCCCAGCTGACGGTCACGCCGCCGCCGCGGGAGCTCTGCGCCTGGGCGGCCGGTGCGCCGGCCAGGGCGGCCGCCCCTGTGACGGCGCCGAGGCCGGCCACGAGGGCGGCCCTGCGGGTGACGAGCCGCTGGCCCGCCCTGCCGTCTTCCTCTGGTGCAATGTCTAGCGTCACTGCTGGACTCCTCGCACTCGTCGGACACGAGCGCGCCCGGGCGGCGCGCCCGCGGGTTGCGTCCTTCAACCTGCTGAGGTGACGCAGCGTTGTCAAGAGCGGGATCAGCCGAAGAGCGGCAGCTTGCCCGAGTCCGTCCCGAGCAGCGCCCGGTCGTGCGCGTCCAGGGCGGTTCGTCCGGTGCCCTTCAGCGCCGCGACCTCGTCGGACCACTCGGTCGGGAGCGGGGAGCCGAGCAGGCCGTCGAGCACCCGCCGCACCAGCGCGAGGCCCCCTGCGCTCGGCGCCGGGGCCTCCGGCAGGTGCGCCACCAGGTCGAGGTGGTGCACGCTCGCCTCGACGACCAGGGTGGCGACGAAGTCGCCCGTCGAGAGCACCACGCCCTGCGTCTCGAGGCAGCCCTGGGGGTCGGCCGCCGCCGCTGCGCGCAGCGCGGCCCGCGTCGTCGTGGACAGGTGCTCCACGAGCGTCGTGGGCGAGGCGTAGGCGGAGGACGAGACGCGGACGAACCGGGCGTGTCCGTAGCCGCCGTCGCCTTCCCCAGGGCGGAACGGTGCCCAGTAGGACACCAGGTCGGTGTCCGGCGGCCCGTCGGCCGGCGTCGCGAAGGCGACGAGCGCCCGCTGGGCGTCGAGCAGCAGGTGGAACAGCAGGTCGCCGACGCACCAGCCGTCGGCGAGCGTCGGGCGCAGGAAGTCGCGCGGGGCGAGCGGCGCCACGGCCTGGAGCACGCGGTCCCAGCAGTCCTCGAGCACCTCGGCCGGCGCCATGGGCCCAGTCTGGCGCCGACGGCGCGGTAGCGTCGAGGACGTGAGCGACCCGGAGCAGTCGGCGTGGCAGGAGCAGCGCCGGGCTGCGGCCACCGACCTGGCCGCAGCCGCCGAGGCGCGCCGGCGGGCCGACGCCGCACAGGCGGCGGAGCTGCTGCGGGGGTTCGCCGCCGAGGCCACCCGGCAGGGCATCCCCACGACCGAGCTCACCGCCCGCGGCGACGACGGCCGCGCGCGCTACCGCACCGGCCTGCGCGGCTGGTACCTGCGCCGCAACCGCACACTCGGGGTGGGGGAGGACGGCTCCTTCTACATCCTCAGCGTCCCGGGCGGGCTGCGGGCCCGCCTCACCGGCGTCACCGTCCCGCCGTCGGACCCTCCGCTGGTCGTCGGGGCGGGAGGTCGCGACGGCGAGTCGATCCCGCTGCCCGACCTGCTGCACCTGCGCCTCGACGCGGGCGACGACTGGGAGTGAGCGGGCGGGCGACAGCCGGTGCGCAATAGGGTGCAGGGATGATCTCGGCGCTAGCGCGGCTGCTGCCGGCCGACCGGCGCGCGCGCACGCAGCTGGTCCTGGTGGTCGAGCTCGCAGCCGTGGTCGTGCTCGCCCTGCTCCAGCACTACTACGGCGACAAGCTCGTCGTGGTGCCCTGGCTCTCGCTCGCCCCGCTGACCGCGTCGCTCGTGCTGTGGTGGGCGCCGACGGCCGTCGTCGCGCTCGCGGCGGTCGGGGCGGTCGCGTTCCTCAGCGACCGCATCGGCGACCTCTTCACGACCCAGGGCTGGATCCGGCTGGCCGGCAGCACGGCGCTGGCCGGCTTCGCCGTGCTCAGCTCGCTGATCCGGACGCGCCGCGAGGAGCGGATCCGCCGCGTCACCGAGGTCGCCGCGGTCGCGCAGGCGACGATCCTGCACCCGGTTCCCGTCGCGGTCGGCGGCATGACGCTGGCCTCGCGCTACGTCTCGGCCAGCGCCGACGCCCTCGTGGGCGGTGACCTCTACGACGTCGTCGCGACTCCCAGCGGCGTACGCGTGGTGCTCGGTGACGCGCGCGGCAAGGGCCTGCCGGCGGTGCAGACCGCCGCGACCGTCCTGTCGGCGTTCCGCGCGGCCGCGCCGCGCGACGGGGTGAGCCTCGAGGACCTCGCCCGCGAGATCGAGCAGACCCTGCAGGCCCGGCTCGGCGCCGAGGACTTCGTCACCGCGGTGCTGTGCGAGCTCGAGCCGGGCGGCGCGCTGACGCTGGTCAACTGCGGCCACCCGCAGCCGCTGCGGCTCGCCCGGGGCCGCGCGCCCGAGACGCTCGGCTCGTGGGAGTCGCCGCCGCTGGGCCTGGGGGTGCAGCCGAAGGCCGAGCGCTTCGAGCTCGGCGCCGGTGAGCGCCTCCTGCTCTTCACCGACGGGCTGGTCGAGGCCCGCGACGGGCAGGGCCGGTTCTTCGCGCTCGAGCCGGCCGCGGACTCGGCGCTGTCACCCTCGCCGGCCACCACGGGCGCCGCCGGCCTGGAGCACGCCCTCGACACCCTCATGGACCAGGTCCGCGAGCACGTCGGCGGCAACCTGGCCGACGACGTCGCCGTGCTCGTGGTCGAGACGCCCTACTCCGTGAGCGCCGCGGCCCTCAGCGCAGGGAGTGCAGGCGTGTGGTGAGCGCACGCACCTGGCGCAGCCGCCGCTCGTAGGTCGTCCCCAGCGCCACCAGCAGCGCGCCCAGGGCCCCGACGACCACCCAGCGCGGGAGGGCCGCGACGGCCGGCCCGACCTGGGCCAGCGCGTCGACCGCCAGGACGCCGGCACCGATCAGGAGCGGAGCGGCCAGCCGCGTACGCGCCCCCACCACCGTCACCAGCGCCGCGCCCGCGGCGAGCACCAGCGGCCGGGTGGCGCCCTCGGCGGTGCCGGCCAGCGCCACCAGCAGGGTCGGCAGCAGCGCGAGCGAGAGGCCGGAGCCGTAGGCGGCCCACGAGCTGAGCGGTCGCCGCCGTGCCGTCCGCCAGCCGGCGACGAGCAGGGCCGCCGCGCTCGGCAGCGTGTAGGCCTCGACGACCTCGACCCCCGCGCCGTGCAGCCGCGACCACGAGGCGGAGGCGAGCAGCAGGCCGGCGACCAGCCGCAGCCGCGACTGCGCGTGGTCGCGCTCGAAGGACAGGACCCCTGCCCCCGCCCCGGCGAGCGTCAGGCCGAGCGAGAGCGCCGGCTCGTACGCAGCGGTGAGGGCGAGCGCCACCGCAGCGGCGGCTGCCGCGCTCGCCTGGGCGCTGGTGCGTACGCCGTGCTCGCTCCGCGACCAGGACCCCGCCGCCAGGGCCGCCAGGACCGCGGCGGCCAGCGCCGCGTCGGCCGCCCACGCCGTGCCGAGCCCGGCGGTCGCACCGGCGCACCCCGCGGCGGAGGCGGCGGCCAGCGCCGCGGCGGCGGAGGGCACCGGCCGCCACTGACCGGGCCAGGTCACCGCGCACGCCATGGAGACGACGCCCACCAGCACGAGGCAGGCGAGCAGCAGCCCGTCGTCCGCGCCCGCCCACGCCAGGCCGGCGGCCGCCACCGAGGCGCCGGCCAGGGCGGGCTCGAGGCGGCGGCCCCGCCCCGCGACCGCCAGCGTGCCGGTGCCGACCAGGACGAGCGAGAGCGCCGCGACGTCGGTCCGCAGCCCGGCGGCGACCGGCACCAGCACCAGTGCGCCGGCGACCGAGGCGGTCACTGCTGCGAGAGCCGCACGGTGCCACGCCGGGCGCGCGGCAGCGGCACGCGCGACCACGACCAGCACGGCGGCTGCCGCGAGCAGGGCCAGCGGTGCAGCCGCGGTCGGCACGTCGGCGGAGCCGGCCGCCCGCACCCATGCCCGCGACGCGTCGTCGGCAGGCCCGGCGTCGGAGCCGAGGTCGAGCCCCGGCACCGCGGCCGCGGTCAGGGCCAGTGCGGCCGGCACGGCCGACGCCACGGCGGTGACGAGCACGACGGTGGTCCAGGCACCCGAGCGCACTGCCGTGGGCAGGAGGCGGAGCTGCGCGAGCGCGCACAGCACGGCGACCGCCGCCAGCGCCACCAGCGGCAGGTCGCGGGCGTCGAGCCCCCGCGCGGCGAGCGCGACCGCGAGGACCGGCAGGCATGCGGCGGCGGCAGCGCACGAGGCCACCGCTGCGTACCCCTCCGTCAGCAGGCCGGCGACGACGGCGAGCGCGCCGGCCGCGACCATGACCAGCGCCGCTGCGGTGGCGGGGGCGGTGGCGTCGTCCCCGACGGTGACGGCGGCGCCCACGGCGCCCGCGAGCCACCAGGCGACCGCGCCGAGCGCGAGCACCAGGCGTACGGGCTGCGCGGTCCGCCACGACGCCAGCGCACCGAGCGTGGCCGCCCCGGCCACCAGCGCCGCGGTGGCCGCCACACCCTCGACCTGCGCGGCGAGCAGCGGCACGGCGACGACCGCTGCGGCGGCGCCGGCGAGCTGCGGAGCCAGCAGCCGGCCCCTCTCGGCGAGCAGCAGCGCGAGCAGACCGCCCACGCCGAGCACGGCGGCCCAGTACGCCGTGGCCGCCACCCCGTCGAGGCCGGCGAGCCCCGTGGCACGGGCGGCGTACGCGTCGAGCAGGCAGAGCACCGCGGTCAGCGCGGCGAGCGACTCACCGGTGGCCGGCAGCGCCCGGCGCACGGCCGCGGCCGAGCCGCCGGCGGCCAGTGCGGTGACCGCCACCAGGACGCCCGCCCGGCCGCCGATGCCCAGGCCGTCCCATGCGACGACGGTGAAGACCAGCGCCGCGACCGCGAGCAGCGTCGCGCCGACGGCCAGCAGCACCTGCTGGGCGGTGACGGCCGGCGCCTCGGGCTGGCGCGCCGCGGGCGGGCGTCGCGCGGCCGGAGGCGCTGCGGCGACGGCGGCGCCGTGCAGGGCCGCACGCAGGACGGCGCGGGACTCGAGCAGGTGGGCGGCCTGCAGCGAGACCGAGAGCAGCTGCCGGGCGGCCTGGCCCTCGAGGTCGGCGCCGCAGCGCGGGCAGCGCGGGCCGTCCAGGGGCTGGCCGCAGTCGGGGCAGTGGGCGGTGTCGCGCAGGGCGGTGGCGAGGGCGCGCTCGTCGAGGACGGGCGAGGCGGTCGCGGAGGCAGGTTGGTCGGGCACGATCCCACCGTGCCGCGGGGGCGGGCTGCGCACATGAGCACTGGTACTCAACCTGACGGACTCCTGAGCCTCGTGCTGCCACGATTGCCGGCGTGACCGGAGTCGAGCGGGTGCTGTGGCGGGCCGTGGCCGCCTACCGCGTCGTCGCCTGGGTCTACGCGGTCGTGCTCCTGGCGCGCGCCGACGGCGACTACGCCCACCCGCTCGGCGCGTGGCTGGTGCTCGCGGCCCTCGGAGCGTGGAGCGCGGTCGCACCGCTGGCGTACGCGGTCCGGCGCGGTCCGGCGCTCGGCATCGACCTCGCCGCCGCGCTCGGCTCCATCGCCGTCACCGGCGTGCTCGACACCCACGAGCGCGTCGTCTCCGGCGCCCAGACGCTCCCCGTCGTGTGGCCGGCCGCCGCCGTCATCTCGTGGGGGCTGGCCCTCGGCTGGGCCGGCGGGCTCGGCTCCGCGGTCGCCGTCGGCGTCGTCGGCGTGCTGGAGCGCGGCGAGCTCGCCCAGCAGACGGTCCACAACGCGGTGCTGCTCTGCGTGACCGGCTCGATCCTCGGCTACGCCGCCAGCATCCAGCGCGAGGCCCAGCGCCAGCTCTCGAGCGCCCGCGCCGCCGAGGCGGCCCTCGCCGAGCGCGAGCGGCTCGGCCGCGTGGTCCACGACGGGGTCCTGCAGGTGCTCGCGCTGACCGCCCGGCGCGCCGCGACGGCCGACGACCCCGACCTGACGGCGCTCGCCGCGGAGGCGGAGGCCCAGGAGCGGGCGCTGCGGCGGCTGGTGTCGGGCGTCGTCGGGGCCTCGAGCGCCACCGGCACAGACCTCGCCGCCCGGCTGGCGGCGCTGGCCAGCGACGACGTCGACGTCGCTGTGCCGCCGGTCGCTGTGCAGGTGTGCCCCGCCGTCGCCGACGAGCTCGAGGCGGCGGTGCGCGCGGCGCTCGACAACGTACGCGTGCACGCCGGCCCCGGCGCCCACGCCTGGCTGCTGCTCGAGGAGACGGCGGAGGAGGTCGTGGTCAGCGTGCGCGACGACGGACCGGGCTTCGCGCCCGGGCGGCTCGACGAGGCCGAGCAGGCCGGACGCATGGGCGTACGCAGCTCGATCGTCGGCCGCCTGCGCGACCTCGGCGGGTCGGCGCGGATCGAGGCGGCGCCCGGCTTCGGCACCGAGGTCGAGCTCGTCGTGCCCAAGGCCGCCCGGTGAGCGTCCGGGTGATGGTCGTCGACGACCACCCGCTCTGGCGCGAGGCGGTCGCCCGCGACCTGGGCGACGCCGGCTTCGAGGTCGTGGCCACCGCGGGCGACGGCGCCAGCGCCCTGCGCAGGCTCGCCGCCGCCCGCCCCGAGGTCCTCGTGCTCGACCTGCAGCTGCCCGACATGCCGGGTGTCGAGGTCGCCCGCGCGGCGGCCGACCCCGCGGGGCCACAGGTGCGCGTGCTCGTGCTGTCGGCCTCGGGGGAGCAGACCGACGTGCTCGAGGCGGTGAAGGCCGGCGCCACCGGCTACCTGGTCAAGTCGGCCTCGCGCGAGGAGCTGCTCGACGCCGTCCGCGCGACCGCGGCGGGGGAGCCGGTGTTCACGCCCGGGCTGGCGGGGCTCGTGCTCGGGGAGTTCCGCCGCATCGACGCCGAAGGCACGGCCGCCCCCGCGACCGCGCTGACGCCGCGCGAGACCGAGATCCTGCGCATGGTCGCCAAGGGGCTCACGAGCAAGCAGATCGCGGCCCGCCTGGTGCTCTCGCACCGCACGGTGCAGAACCACACGCAGAGCATCCTGGGCAAGCTCGCCATGCACAACCGCGCCCAGCTCGTGCGCTTCGCCCTCGAGCACGGGCTCGACGACGGCGGCGACGAGCCCGCTCACTAGTCTGGTCGGCCGTGAGCACTCCGAACACCACCCCCGACGCGTTCGCCGCCGAGTTCGAGGCCAACACGTCCTACGCAGCCAGCTTCTCCCTGCGCGGTCTCGAGGCCAAGGCGGCCAAGGGCCTCGCGGTCGTCACGTGCATGGACTCGCGCATCGAGCCGCTGCCCATGCTGGGCCTCGGCCCGGGTGACGCGAAGATCCTGCGCAACGCCGGCGCCCGGGTGACCGAGGACGTCCTGCGTACGCTCGTGCTCGCCGTCCACCTGCTCGGCGTCGAGCGCATCCTCGTGGTGCCCCACACCCGCTGCCGGATGTCGGCCGAGGACGAGGGCAAGGTCCACGAGGCGATCTTCGCCGCCTCCGGCATCGACACCCGCAGCCTCGAGCTGCGGCCGAGCCCCGACGTGCGCGGCGCTCTCCGCGGCGACGTGCAGCGCATCGTGTCCTCGCCCTACGTCCCCGACTCCGTCGCTGTCGGCGGCGCGGTCTACGACGTCGACACCGGCCTCCTCGAGCGCGTGGTCTGAGGCCTAGGCCTCGTCGACGGCGCGGGCCAGCTCCTGCTTGCTCATGCTGGAGCGGCCCGCGACGTCGAGCTCCTTGGCCTTCTCGTAGAGCTCCTCCTTGGTGGCGCCGTCCGTGCTCCCGCCGTCCCCGCTCGCGCCCTCCCCGCTCGGGCCCGACCAGCCGGTCTCAGCGGCGAAGCGCTCGCCCATGGCCCGCAGGTCCTCGGCCGAGGACCCCTCCTCGAGCGCCGGGAGCAGCTCGCTCTCCTCCTCCTCGACGTGGTGGCGCAGCTCGCCGACCATCGCCGCGAGCTTGCCGTCGTAGCCGGGGCCGTCGGGGTCCTCGGTGAGCAGCTCCTGGAGCATCGCCTCGATGTGGTGGTGCTCGGCCGCGCCGTCCTTGACCTCGTCGCCCTCCTGGGGGTCCCGGGCCTCGATCGCCGGGTAGACGAAGCCCTCCTCGGCCTTCGAGTGCGGGATCAGCAGCGCTGCCACCTTCTGCAGCAGGGGCAGCGTGTCGCTGTCCTCCTCGCTGGCCTGGTCGAGCAGCGCGTCGATCTCGCGGTGCTGCGCCTTGATCACCTGCACGACGTCGCGGGTGCTGTCCGAGTTCGCCACGGGGTCTCCTCAAGATCGGTTCGAGGACCGGTGCCTACCCCGCCCCGCGGCACCTGAGACGCACGGCCTGAGACTGTGGGGCATGACGACCTGCGGGCGGATCGGGCTCATCGTGCACACCGGGCGGCAGGCCGCCGTCGACGCCGCGGCGCGCGTCTACGAGTGGGCGCGCGAGGCCGGCGTGCCCGTCGTCGAGATGGACGTCTGGGACGCCGCCGCCACCCGTCGCAGCGCCAAGAGCGAGATGGAGGCCGGCGGCAACCCCGACCTCGTCGTGACGATCGGCGGCGACGGCACCTTCCTGCGCGGCGTACGCGTCGCCGTCGCCCGCGACGTGCCCGTCCTCGGCGTCAACGTGGGTCGCGTGGGCTTCCTCACCGAGGTGGAGCCGGCCGAGCTGCGCGGGGCGCTGGAGGCCTACGCCGACGACCGCACCTTCCTCGAGGAGCGACTGCTGCTCGGCCTGACCGCCTCCCGGCAGCTCGACGTGCCGGGCGGCATCGACGAGCTGCTGCGCTTCGGCCGGGGGCCGGCGCTCCCCCCGGTCGCGACCGAGGGTGACACGGACCCGCGCGACGGGTTCACCACGGACGTCGCCGCGGTCAACGACATCGTGTTCGAGAAGCTCGCGCGCGACCGGCAGGCGAGCCTGGGCGTCTACGTCGACGGCCGGCTGTTCGCGTCCTACTCGGCCGACGCGCTGATCGTGGCGAGCCCGACCGGGTCGACGGCCTACAGCTTCGCCGCCGGCGGCCCCGTGCTCTCGCCGCGGCTGCGGGCCCTGGTCTTCACGCCGGTCGCCCCGCACATGGCCTTCAACCGCAGCCTCATCCTGGCCCCCGAGGAGTCGGTCGGCGTGCGCGTGCTCGAGCACTCGGGGCAGGTCGCCGTCAGCATCGACGGGCAGGTGCGCGGGGTCGTCGGGCCGGGGGACTGGCTGTCGGTGTCGCCCTCACCGCACGTGGCCCGGCTCGTCCGCGTCCGCCGCTCGGACTTCTACGCCCGCCTGCGCGACCGCTTCGGCCTCGCCGACGCCCCCGCCGCCTCCGCCGACGGCACGGCCCCGGTCAGCTTCCTCGACGCCTGACGCCCGCGTCCCGCCGTTGGCACGATGTGACTCCTTGCCGATCACATTGGCAAGGAGTCACATCGTGCCAAACCGCGGACAGGACGAGCCGGGTACGCAGAAGGCGCCCCCGGGGTCCGGAGGCGCCTCCTCGTGTGGTGGGCAGGGGCGGGGTCGAACCGCCGACCTTCCACTTTTCAGGCGGACGCTCGTACCAACTGAGCTACCTGCCCAACACCGCAGCTCGGCTGCAGCGCGCACCAGTGTAGCGGCTGCGGGACGGGCTGCCGGACCGCCCGGGACAGGGCTCAGCCCGGGAACGAGAACCGGGTCGCGTCGGCAGGGAACGAGAACCAGGCCAGCGCCCGCCGCGGCACCAGCACGCGCAGGCCGCCGCCGTCCTCGCCCGACCACGAGTCGGGCCCCGGCGAGTAGCCCATCGCCGCGTACTTGGCGAAGGCCTCGGCCAGCCGCGCCCCCAGCGGGTCGGCGTCGGCGCGCGCCGGGCTCGAGGTGCCCTCGACGATGACCGCCTCGGCGCCGCTCTCGAGGTGCAGCGTGCACGCCGGGTTGCCGGTGAGGTTGCGCGCGTGGACGGTGGTGGGCGCGCCGTCGTACCAGAACCGCCCGTCGACCCACACGCCCCAGCGCGGCACGACGTGCGGCCGGCCGTCGGGGCGCACGCTCGCCAGCCAGTAGTGCGTCGCGGCGACCAGCCGCGCCTCGACCTGCGCCCAGTCGAGCAGCCCGTCGGTCGTCCCGGGCAGGCCGTAGCCCTCCGGCATCCGGGGCCGCCCCGGGAGCGGGTCGGCCGGTCGTCCCGGGTCTTCCGCGAGGATGTCCGCCATGCCGCCCACGCTAGGACCGGCCACCGACAGTGTCACCGGCCCGACCCGCCTCGACCTGCTCGCGGCGCAGGCGTGGCCGGCGCTCGAGACGGTCGAGGTGGACGGCTGGCTCCTTCGCCTCTCGGCCGGCGTCACGCAGCGCGCCAACTCCGTGCTCCCGCTGAAGGCGCCCGCGGACGCCGGTGCCGCGGTCGAGCAGGTCGAGGCCACCTACGCTCGCCACGGCCTGCCCGCCACCTTCCAGGTGGGTCCCGCCAGCCAGCCCCAGGTCCTCGACCAGCTGCTCGACGAGCGCGGCTACGCGGCCGGCTCTCCCACGCTCGTCCAGGCAGCCGGGGTCGAGACGCTCCTGGCCGGGCTGCGGCCACCGGCCCACCGCGTGGACCTGGCCGACGCCCCCGACGAGGGCTGGATGGACTGCTGGTGGGCCGTCGACGGCCGGGGCGACGCAGCTGCCCGGGCCGTCGCCCGGCGGATCCTGACCGGTGCGCCCGCCGTCTACGCGTCGGTCCGGCAGGCCGGCGCCACCCTGGCCGTCGCCCGCCTCGCCCTCGTCGAGGGCACCACCTGGGCCGGGCTCTACTGCGTCGCGGTGCGGCCGGCAGCGCGGCGCAGGGGCTGCACGTCGGCCGTGCTCGCGGCACTGGCCGAGGCTGCGCGCGACGCCGGCCGCGACACCGTCTGGCTGCAGGTGCTCGAGGCGAACGCCGTCGCCCGCGCGGGCTACGCGAGAGCCGGCTTCGCGGACGTCTCGCGGTACGAGTACCGGACGAAGGAGCGCCGAGCATGACGAAGGCCCGGCACCAGGGACTGGTGCCGGGCCTCCCGGAGGCGACCCCGACGGGACTCGAACCCGCGGCCTTCGCCGTGACAGGGCGACGCGCTAACCAACTGCGCTACGGGGCCTCGCTGCAGAACGGACTCGCACTTGCAGGACCCAGTCTCTCACACGCCAGAGACTGGGACGTACCCCCAGCGGGATTCGAACCCGCGCTACCGCCGTGAAAGGGCGGCGTCCTGGGCCACTAGACGATGAGGGCAGGTCGTCGTCGAGCTCCCGTGAGGGTGCCGCGAGAACTGTACGCGACCGCTCGCCGAGCCCGCCACCGGCCGTACCAGCGGCTCACTTGCGCGCCTCCGGCGCCGGCTCCTGCACCGGCACCACGTGCCGCTCGACCGTCGCCGTGGCGAGCCCGAGACCGCCCAGCGTGATGTCGTCGTAGGCGGCCAGCCGGTGGGTCGTGCGGTCGAGGTAGAGCACCGAGAGCTCGACGGGCGTCGGCGACTCGCCTTCGAGCCCGCGCAGCCCCGCCCCGCCGGTCGATCCCTGCGTGAACATCGTGGTGCCGCCCTCGAGCTCGGTGACGGCCCGCTTGTGGGTGTGGCCGCTGAGCACCAGCGGCACCGCGCCGTCGAGCCGGGCGCCCTCGACCGGGTCGTGGACGACCGCCACGTCGACCGGCTGGGGCGAGGAGCGGGCGGTCTCGGCGAGCCCGTCGCCGGCCGCCTCGACGGCCTCCTGCTCCACCTGCGAGGGCTCACGGGTCGTCTGGTCGGGCGTGAAGCGGGGGTCGGGCCCGCCGAGGAAGCGGATGCCCTCGACCTCGACGGGCTGCCCGCGCAGGACCGTCGTGCCCGGCTCCCGGTCGACCGCCGCAGTGGTCGAGCGCGAGTCGTGGTTGCCCTTGACGTAGACGTAGGGCACGCCGAGCGTCCCGATCGGCGCCGCGAACGCGTCCTCGAGGGAGCTGCCGTGGTCGGTCAGGTCTCCCGCGTCGACGACCAGGTCGATCTTGTACTGCTCGACCGTCGAGCGGATGACCGGCCAGGCCGACGGGTTGAGGTGGATGTCGGAGACGAGCAGCACCTTGGTCGTGTCGCCGCCCTCGGGCAGCAGCGGCAGGGTGGAGGTCGCCGCGTACAGCCGCGACACGTTGCCCACCAGCTTGGACAGCTCGCTGCCGTAGGCGCTCAGGTTGCCCGCGATGTCCTCGGCGCTGCCGATGACGCCCGGGGCGTTGGCCAGCAGGCCCGAGTAGGTCGGCTCCGAGAGCGCGTCGCGGCGCAGGGTCGCGGCGGCGACGCCGACCGAGGCGCCGAGCAGCCCGGCCGCCACGCCGGCGCAGAGCAGCGCCCGGCGCCAGCTGCGGTAGACCACGAGCCCGAGCACGGCCGCGCCGCCCAGGGACGCGGCGCCCGCGGTCAGCGCCAGGCGCAGGAGCGCACGGCGTACGTCGTGGGTGAGCCGCTGCGGCAGCGCGGTGAGCAGCGTGGGGTCGTCGACGAGCTGGCGCGCCGCCTGGGGGTCCAGGCGGCGGACCTCGGCGGTGACGTGGAGGGGGCCGCGGTGCGTGCGCAGGGCGATGGAGCCGAGCGGCGGCACCCGTACGCTGACGCCGCCCGAGAGCCCGGCGGTCGCCGAGAGCCGCGCCTGCACCGGGCCGACCGGCGCCCGCACCGAGCCGAAGAGCGCGAGCCCGAGCGCGATGCCCGCGCACGACACGGCGAGGACCAGGGCGGCGCGCGCGAGCCGGTGCCGGCGCAGCCGCACCAGCAGCGTTCTCAACAGGCGCATGGGACGTAGCCTCGCGGTGTGGTGGACATCTCCGAGGAGGAGTTCGACGCGCTCGTCGTCGAGGCGCTGGACGGACTACCCCCTGCCCTCGGACGCGCCATGCGCAACGTCGCCGTCGTGGTCGAGGACGAACCGCCCGACGGCCAGCACCTGCTCGGGCTGTACGAAGGCGTGCCGCTGACCGAGCGGGGCGAGTGGTACACCGGCGTGCTCCCTGACAAGATCAGCATCTTCCGCGGACCCCTCGTGCGGATGGCGCGGACGCGCGAGGACGTCGTCGCCGAGGTGCGCACCACCGTCGTGCACGAGGTGGGACACCATTTCGGCATGGATGACGACCGGCTGCACGAGCTCGGCTGGGGCTAGACCCGAAGGGGTCAGCCCGCCCTGGGCAGCGGGGACGGGCGGAGGTGCCGCGCTGGGAGACGCCTCTCGGCGACAGGCCGCTCGTGGCGGCGAATGATGGAGCCCGGGGTCATGCCCCAGCGCGGCACCGTGCACAACGGTGCCTCACCCGCGCGGATTCCGCCAGTAGCGACCCCCGCGCGGTGAGGCACGACACGCTCCGGTGGTGCGTCTGCGACGACGATGCGCAGTCCGGTAGGTAGGTTCGTGGTGCCGGACGGCTCTGCCGGCCGGACTGAACGTCCCGCCGGGGCCACCGTCTCTTGTGCAGTGACGGTGCGTGCCCGGTTCGTCTGAGATCGTCCCCTCGCTCGTCCGCACCGCGTGCTCCGGCACGCTCGTCTCCCCTCGCCCCTTGCGAAAGGACCTCCGCCTCATGCGCGTACGCCGGCCGATTCGGCTCGTCGCCGCTGCAGTGAGCTTCGCCGTCGGTGGCAGCCTGGCAGTCGCCAGCGCCACCCCGGCTCTTGCTGTGACCAAGCCCGCACCCGTCGTGAAGCCGGTGGCGACCCCGGTCGACTACTTCGGGATGCACGTCTCCAACCTCGGCGTCGCCCGCTACCTGCCCTCCAAGGCGACCGTCGGCTCCGTGCGCCTGTGGGACACCGGCACCACGTGGGCCGACGTCCAGCCGACGCCGACGACCTGGAACTGGACCCGTCTCGACGCCGCGGTCGCCCAGGCCGTGCGCAACCACCAGAAGCCGATGATCGTGCTGGGCCAGACGCCGGCGTGGGCGAGCAGCCAGCCCACGCTCGACCTCGGCAAGGGCCTGCCCGCCGGCTCCACCGCGACGCCGAGCCACCTGACCTACTGGCGCGCCTACGTCGACGCGGTCGTGGCGCGCTACTACCGCAAGGGCGTCCGCGAGTTCCAGACCTGGAACGAGCCGAACGGCGGGCTGTTCTTCACCGGCACGCCGACGCAGATGGCCTCGCTCAACCTGGCCGCCTACCAGGCGCTGCACGCCGGCACGGTCGTCAAGACGAAGAAGCGCGTCAAGGGCCGCACGGTGACCGTCTCGACGGTCAAGCGGAAGTACCCGCTGGCCTCGCTCGTCGGCCCCGGCTTCACCTCGCGCCGCGCGCCGGCCATCACGTGGATGTCGAAGTACCTCGCCTCGACCGGCGGGAAGTACGCCGACATCAACGCGGTGCACCTCTACTCCAACCCCGGCAAGGGCCCTGAGGACGCGATCGCGCAGCTCGTGACGGTGCGCCGCTACCTCAAGAAGTACAAGCTCGACACCCTGCCCGTCTACGCCACCGAGGTCAGCTTCGGCGGGCCGGTCGGCGGCATCGGGGCGCCCGAGAAGATCACCGAGGCCAACCAGGCCGCCTACGTCTCGCGCTTCCTGCTGCTCGCCCGCGCGCAGGGCGTCGCCCGCACCTACTGGTACGCGTGGGACGTCCACGGCCGCCTCGGCGTCGAGCTGACCAAGGCCGACAACCGCACGCTCACCCCGGCGGGCAAGGCCTACTCGGTCACCCGCACGTGGATGGCCTACCCGCTGGTCGACTGCACCCGGGCCAGGACGAACACCTACACCTGCACCATCAAGCTGCGCCGCGGGCACGGCTACATCGTGTGGAACCCGACCAAGCGCGTCGGCATGCTGGCCCCGGCCGGCACCGTGTCGGTCACCAGCGTGCTCGGCGTCAAGAAGAAGACCAAGGCGAAGGCCAAGCTGGTCATCACCAGCTCGCCGCAGTACATCGCCTCGACGGTCTGAGCCCCACACCGCCGGACGCACGACGGCCCCCCACCTGCTCAGGGTGGGGGGCCGTCGTGCGTCCGGAGTGCGGTCCGTCGGGCCGCTCAGCCGATGGCGAGGTCCATGCGTGCCAGCGCCTGCACCAGGGTGGCCGGGGAGACGACGTGCTGCGGCGTGGAGGTCGCTGTGGCGGCGACGTCGGCGAAGGTCGCGGCGTACTCCGTGAGCGCGTGCACGAGGACGCGCACCGCTGCCGGCTCGTCGACCACCTCGGCGGCGACGCGGTCGAGGGTCGCGCGGCGCTCCTCCTGGCCGACCTCGGCGATGTAGGCGCCGATCAGCTCCAGCGCCCGGGCCCGGGCGCTCAGGGTGAGGTGGGGCGGGGTCTCGCGGTGCAGGGGAGTGCTGGTCACGGTCGGAGCATCGACCGGGTACGCGGCGGTGCTGAAGGCGCGCCGCGTACCCGTTCGTGTGGACCCGTGGAGCGGGCGCCTACTGCGCCAGCGCCGCCTTGGCCTGGCGGCCGCGGCTGCGGCCGCGCTCGGTCGCGTCGAGGACGACCTTGCGGATGCGTACGGCGGTCGGCGTCACCTCGACGCACTCGTCCTCGCGGCAGAACTCGAGCGACTGCTCGAGCGTGAGCTTGCGGGACGGGACCAGGCGGACCAGCTCGTCGCTGCTCGACTGGCGCATGTTGGTGAGCTTCTTCTCCTTGGTGATGTTGACGTCCATGTCGTCGTCACGGGAGTTCTCGCCCACGATCATGCCCTCGTAGACCTCGGTCGTCGGCTCGACGAACAGCGAGCCGCGCTCCTGCAGGTTGAACATCGCGAACGGCGTCGCGACACCGGCGCGGTCGGCGACCAGGGAGCCGGTCGCGCGGGTGCGCAGCTCGCCGAACCACGGCTCGTAGTCCTCGAACACCGCGTTGGCGATGCCGGTGCCGCGGGTGTCGGTGAGGAACTCGGTGCGGAACCCGATCAGGCCGCGCGAGGGCACCAGGAACTCCATGCGGATCCAGCCGGTGCCGTGGTTGGTCATGGTCTCCATGCGGCCCTTGCGCACGGCGAGCAGCTGGGTGATGACGCCCATGTACTCGTCGGGCGCGTCGACCGTCAGGCGCTCGACGGGCTCGTGCACCTTGCCGTTGATCAGCCGGGTGACGACCTGCGGCTTGCCGACCGTGAGCTCGAAGCCCTCGCGGCGCATCTGCTCGACGAGGATCGCCAGCGCGAGCTCGCCGCGGCCCTGGACCTCCCAGGTGTCGGGGCGCTCGGTCGGCAGCACGCGCATCGACACGTTGCCGATGAGCTCGCGGTCGAGGCGGTCCTTGACCAGGCGGGCGGTGACCTTCGAACCCTTCTCGCGGCCGGCGAGGGGGGAGGTGTTGGTGCCGATCGTCATCGAGATGGCCGGCTCGTCGACCGTGATGAGCGGCAGCGGGCGCGGGTCGTCGGGGTCGGCGAGCGTCTCGCCGATGGTGATGTCGGCGATGCCCGCGATGGCGACGATGTCGCCGGGGCCCGCGCTCTCACCGGGGACGCGCTTGAGCCCCTCGGTCACGAGCAGCTCGGTGATCTTGATGCGCTCGATCGAGCCGTCGTGCTTGCACCACGCGACCTGCTGGCCTTTCTTCAGGTTGCCGGCGAAGATGCGGCAGAGGGCGAGGCGGCCGAGGAACGGCGAGGCGTCGAGGTTGGTGACGTGCGCCTGGAGCGGCGCCTCGGGGTCGTACTCGGGGGCCGGCACCGCGTCGAGCAGCACCTTGAACAGCGGCTCGAGGTTGTCGGACGCGGGCATGCCGCCGTTCTCGGGGCGCTCGGTGCTCGCGCGCCCGGCCTTGGCCGAGGCGTAGACGATCGGGAACTCGATCTGCTCCTCGTCGGCGTCCAGGTCCATGAACAGCTCGTACGTCTCGTCGACGACCTCGGCGATGCGGGCGTCGGGACGGTCGACCTTGTTGATCAGCAGCACGACCGGCATGCGCTTCTGCAGCGCCTTGCGCAGCACGAACCGGGTCTGCGGGAGCGGGCCCTCCGACGCGTCGACCAGCAGGACGACCGCGTCGACCATGGACAGGCCGCGCTCGACCTCGCCGCCGAAGTCGGCGTGGCCGGGGGTGTCGATGATGTTGATCGTGATCTCGCGGCCGTCGACGATGTGCTTCACGGCGGTGTTCTTCGCGAGGATCGTGATCCCCTTCTCACGCTCCAGGTCCATGGAGTCCATGACCCGGTCGGTGAGCTCGGCGTGCGCCGAGAACGCACCCGACTGCCGGAGCATCGCGTCGACCAGAGTGGTCTTGCCGTGGTCGACGTGGGCGATGATGGCGACGTTGCGGAGGTCTTCGCGGCGTACGCGGTTCTCAGTGGACACGGGGCACCATGCTACGGGCCCTCGCGCCTCCCCCGCTCCCGTCGCTGCTCGACCCTGCCCCGGCGACGCTCTGCCCTGCGCCCGCACCCGGCGGCAGCTGGGCGAGGTGAGCGGTGGAGGATACGGGCCGGCGGTAGCTGGAGGGCTACCGCCGGCAGGTGCTCGCTACCGCTCACCTCGGCCGCCGAGCCACGTACGCGTCAGCTGGTCTGCTGCGTCGGCGTCGGGGTGGGCGTCGGCGTCGGGGTGGGAGCGGTGGTCGCCCCGGGAGCGCCGGGGCGCCCCCAGTGGCCGGGCCCGTGGCCGTGGCGCCCGCCCGGGCCGCCGGGCCCGCCGAGACCCAGACCGCCGATGCCGCGCAGCCCCTTGCCGGGGCCCGTCCGGTCGACCAGCTCGCCGATGCGCGTCTGGAGCTTGCCGGTGATCGTGTCGGCCTGCGCCTGGGTCAGCCGGCCGGCCTTCACCTCTGCGGCGATCTTCGTCTTCGCGAGCGCCACGAGCTTGCTGACCAGGTCGGCCCTGGAGATGCCCTTGGACTGCGCCACCTCGGCCAGCGTCTTGCCGCCCTCGAGCGCCGTGCGGAGGTCCGCCTCGGTCATGCCGAGGGTCTTCGCGACCTCCGCCAGCCCGGCCTCGAAGCGACCACCCGGTCCGCCGGGGCCGCCGAAGCGCGGCCCGCCGGCCGGACCCGGAGGCAACGCGTCGTCGAGGGTGCTCGCGACCTCGTCGGCCTGCGACTGGGTGATCGTGCCGTCCTTGACGAGGCCGGCCAGCGCGTCCTTGATCGCGCTCGCGCGGTCCTTGATGCCCTGCGTGGTGCTGGTCGCCGCGCCGGCCACGCCGGAGCCGAGCACCGCACCTGCGCCCAGTCCCGCGAGCCCCATCGCCGCTGCCAGCGTCACCGCTGATGCCTTCCTGATCACTGCTGCTCCTCCGTGTCGTGCCGAGCCGAGCTCTGCCCGGACTCCTGCACCTCCCAGGAACTGTCCGCGGGCTTGGAGGGTGCTGTCACGAACCTGCCAAAGTGCTGTGAGTGGGCCATGGGACTGGCCGGGGCGTCCACAGGGAACCCACAGGCGAGGCACAGACGGTGCCGAGGGTCCTGGTCGAAGGTGGTGGCATGTCCTTCCTCACGCCCCAGCCCGGCACCGGTGCCGCCGTCAAGTCCGCTCCCGAGGGGCTGCGCCGCTCCGACGGCTCCCCGGTGCGGGTCCTCGTCGTCGACGACGAGCCGACGCTGACCGAGCTGCTGTCGATGGCCCTGCGCTACGAGGGCTGGGACGTCGCGTCCGCGGGAGACGGGCTGAGCGCCGTACGCGCCGCCCGTGCCTCCGCGCCCGACGCGGTCGTCCTCGACATGATGCTGCCCGACATCGACGGGCTGGAGGTGCTGCGCCGGCTGCGGGCGGAGGCACCGCGCGTACCCGTCCTGTTCCTCACGGCCAAGGACGCCGTCGAGGACCGCGTCGCGGGCCTGACCGCCGGCGGCGACGACTACGTGACCAAGCCGTTCAGCCTGGAAGAGGTCATCGCCCGCCTGCGCGGGCTCATCCGGCGCTCGGGCGCCGGGGCGCGCGAGGACGAGCCGCTGCTCGTCGTCGGCGACCTGAGCATGGACGAGGACAGCCGGGAGGTACGCCGTGGTGGCGACCTCGTCGCCCTGACCGCCACCGAGTTCGAGCTCCTGCGCTTCCTCATGCGCAACCCCCGCCGCGTGCTGAGCAAGGCGCAGATCCTCGACCGGGTGTGGAACTACGACTTCGGCGGCCAGGCCAACGTCGTGGAGCTCTACATCTCCTACCTGCGCAAGAAGATCGACGCCGGGCGCGAGCCGATGATCCACACGATGCGCGGCGCGGGCTACGTGCTCAAGCCCGCACCGTGAGGCTGCCGGGGCGCTCGCTGCGGGCGCGGCTGCTGCTGCTGCTGAGCGCCCTGCTGGCGGTGGCGTGCCTCGGCATCGGCACGCTGTCGGTCGTCGCCATCAACAGCTCGCTGCGCCACCAGCTCGACCAGCAGCTGACCCAGACGGTCGGCCCGGGCGGCGGTCCGGGCGGCCGTGAGCGGGAGGCGGAGAGGGAGACGCCCTGCGGCTTCCTGGACCCGACCTCGACCGCGTCGACCGGCCCACGGTCGCCCGGCGGGCAGCGTCCCGACACGATCCTCGGCTGCGTCTACGGCGGGACCGTGCACGCCCTGGTGATCCGCTCCGGCACGGCCAGGACGGTGACCGACGACGCGACGCTGCTCTCGCTCTCCCGCCGGCCCGCGGGCATCACCACCGCCGAGGTGGAAGGGCTCGGTGACTACCGGTTCCGCGTGAGCGCCGGTCGGGACGGCTCGGTGGTCATCCTGGGCCTGCCGCTGCGCGAGGTCACCTCGCAGGTCTGGAAGCTCGCCCGCGAGATCGCCGTCGTGTCGCTGGTCGCGCTGCTGCTCGCCCTCGCCCTCGCCTGGCAGCTGCTGCGACGGGCGCTGGCGCCGCTCCAGCGCGTGGCGGCCACGGCCGCCCGGGTCAGCCGGATGCCGCTCGACCAGGGCGAGGTCGCGCTCAGCGAGCTGGTGCCGGCGCGCGACGCCGACCCGCACACGGAGATCGGGCAGGTCGGCTCGGCCCTGAACCGCCTGCTCACCTCGGTCGGGAGCGCCCTCAACGCCCGGCACGCCAGCGAGACGCGGGTGCGCCAGTTCGTGGCGGACGCGAGCCACGAGCTGCGTACGCCGCTGGCCGCCATCCGCGGCTACGCCGAGCTCACGCGCCGCGGGCGCGACGAGCTGCCCTCCGACACCGCGTACGCCATGAGCCGCGTGGAGTCGGAGGCCGCCCGCATGACGACGCTGGTCGAGGACCTGCTGCTGCTCGCGCGCCTCGACGCCGGCCGCCCGCTCGCCGCGGAGCGGGTCGACCTCACCTCGCTGGTCGTCGACGCGCTCAGCGACGCCCACGCCGTCTCGCAGGACCACCGGTGGACGCTCGACGTGCCCGACGAGCCGGTGGAGGTGGTCGGCGACCCGTCGCGGCTGCACCAGGTCGTGGCCAACCTGCTCGGCAACGCCCGCACCCACACCCCGCCCGGCACCGAGGTCTGCGTCGGGCTGCGCCGGCAGGGCGACGAGGTCACGCTGCTCGTGCGCGACGACGGCCCGGGCATCGCGCCCGAGCTGCGCGACAACGTCTTCGAGCGGTTCGCACGCGGTGACTCCTCGCGCTCGCGCGCGGCAGGCAGCACCGGGCTGGGGCTCGCGATCGTGGCGGCCATCGTCTCGGCGCACACCGGACGGGTGGAGGTGGACTCCGGGCCTGGGCGCACGGAGTTCCGCGTGGTCCTGCCTGCCGCCTGAGCCGGCGCCGGGACCAACGTCCCGGGCGGCGGCGGGTACTGCGTACCCGCCCGTCCGCACCTGCGCCCGACCCCCCTTCCCGCCGATGAGTCAGTAGTCCGGCGAGGCAGGCGCTGCGCCGGACGCGGCGGGAGCCGCGCGGCGCACGTCTGGGGAGGTGCGCGCCGCGCCAGGGCTCCCCCCGGCGGGGGAGGGGTCGGCTCGGGTTCCGAGCCGGAGATGACGGCGGCGGGTCCGCTGCTGCGCACCGGGGAGGGTGCGCGGCCGGCGGGCCCGCCGCGTCGCGTCCGCGGGTGGCGCGCCGCGCGCCGGGGCATGAGGGCGGTGTGAAGGCATCGATCCGCGGCACCCGGGCCGCTGTGCTCCTCGTCGCCGTGCTCGCGCCGTGGCTGGCGCTCGGCGGGACCGCCTCGGCGGACGCAGCCATCGACCGGGCCGTGCAGGCGCTGGACGGCAAGCCCGGCGTCTACGTCGAGCCGGGCAGCGAGGGCCAGCCGCTCAGCGCGGCCGAGCTCGGTCAGGTGCGCTCGCGCGTCCAGGCGGCCGACACCCCGATCTTCGTCGCGGCGCTCACCGACGCGAACGCGGCTGCCCTCAAGCTGCACCTCACCGAGCTCATCAACAAGGTCCGTGAGAACGGCACCTACGCCGTGCTCTCGCCGGCCGGGTTCTACGCGGCCTCCAACCGGCCCGGAGTGCGAGGCGCGGCCTTGGCCACCCAGGCGGTCAACGCCCACAAGGGCGACCCTCTGGCTGCCGTGCTCGACTTCGTCGACGGCGTCGACGCCGCGGCGGGCTCGGTGGACGGCGGCTCGGACGGCGGCTCGGGGGGGTCGAGCGGCGCCGGGCTGCTGGGCGTCCTGGGCGTGCTGGCGGTCGGCGGCGGCGGAGCGCTGCTGTGGTCGAGGCGCCGGCGCCGCCAGCGAGAGACCGCGCAGCTCGAGCAGGTGCGCGGTGCGGCCGAGGAGGACGTGACCGCGCTCGGCGAGGACATCGCCCGGCTGGACGTGCCGGCCACCGCCGACCAGAACACCCGGGACGACTACTCCGGCGCGCTCGACTCCTACGACCGTGCCAAGCAGGTGCTGACGGCGGCCGACGACCCCAGCGACCTGCAGGGCGTCACGACGGCGCTGGAGGAGGGCCGCTGGCGGATGGAGTGCGTACGCGCCCGGCTCGCAGGCAAGCCCGTGCCCGAGCGCCGCCCGCCGTGCTTCTTCAACCCGCGCCACGGCCCGTCCGTCGCCGACGTCGCCTGGGCGCCTGCCGGCGGCACGGAGCGCACGGTGCCCGCCTGCGCGGCGGACGCCGAACGGCTCGCCCAGGGCGGCGAGCCCGACCTGCGCCAGGTGGCGGTCGGCTCGCGCTACGTCCCCTACTACGAGGCGCCGGCCTACGCGGGCTACTTCGGCGGCTACTACGGCGGCTGGGGCGGCGGCGGGTTCCTGAACGGCCTGGTGCTCGGCGAGCTGCTGGGCGGCGGGCTCGGCGGCGGCTGGGGCTACGGCGCGCCGATCGGCTACGGCGGCGGCTACGGCGACAGCGACGGCGGCGACTCGGGCGCGGGCGACTACGGCGGCTCGGGCGACTCGGGCGGCGGCGACTTCGCCAGCGGCTTCGACCTCGGCGGCGGCGGCTGGGGCGGCGACAGCGGCGGCGGTGGCTTCGACGGCGGCGGTGGCGGCGACAGCGGCGGGGGCTCCTGGAACTGAGCCCCGCCGGGGCGGACGGGCGCGAGCCGAACGGGGGACACCCGTACGGCTCAAGACGCAGGCACGGCTGCCGAGACACGGAGAGCCAGGACGGCACACTCGGGGGCCACGGACTCGGCCGCCACCACCTGCTTGCCGGAAGGTCCCGTGCCGAAGAACAAGCTCCCCCAGCTGGCGGTCCCCGCCGGGCTGGTCGGGATCGTCCTCATGCTCGTGGTGCCGCTGCCGGCGTTCTTCCTCGACATGCTGATCGCGGTGAACATCATGTTCGCCCTGCTGATCCTGCTGGTGTCGATGTTCGTCCTCAAGGCCCTCGACTTCTCGATCTTCCCCTCGATCGTCCTGGTCGCGACGCTGTTCAGGCTCGCGCTCAACGTCAGCGCCACGCGTCTCGTGCTGCGCGACGGCGAGGCGGGCAACGTGATCGGCGCGTTCGGCCACTTCGTGGCCGGCGGCTCCCTCGTCATCGGCCTGGTGATCTTCTTCATCCTGGTCGTCATCCAGTTCATGGTCGTCACCAAGGGTGCCGAGCGCGTCGCCGAGGTCGGCGCCCGCTTCACCCTCGACGCGATGCCCGGCAAGCAGATGGCGATCGACGCCGACCTCAACCAGGGCATGATCGACGAGGCGGAAGCCCGCAAGCGCCGCCAGGAGGTCAGCTCCGAGGCCGACTTCTACGGCGCGATGGACGGTGCCTCGAAGTTCGTCAAGGGCGACGCCATCGCCGCGGTCATCATCACGGTGATCAACCTGCTCGGCGGCTTCGTCATCGGCGTCGTGCAGCACCACCTCTCGCCCGGCGAGGCGATCACCACCTACAGCCTGCTGAGCATCGGCGACGGCCTGGTCTCGCAGATCCCCGCGCTGCTCATCTCGGTCGCGACCGGCCTCATCGTCACCCGCTCGACGACCCAGGGCGACCTGGGCACCGACGTCATCGGCCAGCTCAGCCGCCAGATCCTGCCGCTGCGGATCGCCGGCGGCGCCATGCTGCTGCTCTGCGTCATCCCGGGCCTGCCCAAGCTGCCGTTCCTCGTGGTCGGCCTGCTGGTGGTCTTCGCCAGCACCCGGCTCAAGTCGCCGGAGGAGAAGGCGCTCGAGGAGCTGCCGCCGCCGGTCGAGCAGCCCTCGCCCGACTCGCCCGAGGCGCTCGCCGAGGACATGCGCGTCGACGCGCTGGCGCTCGAGCTGGCCTGCGACCTCATCGACCTGGTCGACACCACGGTCGGCGGCGACCTGCTCGACCGGGTGCGCTCGCTGCGCCGCAAGGTCGCCCTCGACCTCGGCCTCGTGATCCCGCCGGTGCGTACGCGTGACGACCTCGAGCTCCCGCTCTCCACCTACGTCATCAAGATCGGCGGCGTCGTCGCCGGCCGCGGCGAGGCGCCCACGGGCGCGGTGCTCGCCATCAGCGACGCGCTCGAGGGCCTGCCCGGCACGCCGACCCGCGAGCCGGTGTTCGGGCTGGCCGCCAAGTGGGTGCCGATGGAGCTGCGCCACCAGGCCGAGCTGCTCGGCGCGACCGTCGTCGACCGCGCCAGCGTCATCACGACGCACATGGCCGAGGTCGTCCGCGACGGCGCCAGCCGCCTGCTGGGCCGCGAGGAGGTGCGCTCGCTGGTCGAGATGGTCAAGCGCACGCACCCGGTCGTCGTCGAGGAGCTCACCCCGGCGATGCTCAACCTCGGCGAGGTGCAGCGGGTGCTCCACGCGCTTCTCGACGAGGGCGTCTCCATCCGCGACCTCCCGCGCATCTTCGAGGCGCTCTCCCTGCGCGCGAAGGTCAGCGCTGACGTCGAGGGCCTCGTCGAGGCCGCCCGCGCCGCGCTCGGCCCCGCGATCAGCGCCCCGCACGCCGTCGACGACCTGCTGCGCGTCGTCACGCTCGACCCGCGCCTCGAGCAGTCGATGTTCGAGTCGATGGTCGCGGGCGACGGCGGCACGCACATCCTGCTCGACGGCGAGCGGCTCGAGAGCCTCACGATGCAGCTCGCCCGGATGGTCGAGCAGGCCGAGCAGCGGGGCTTCAACCCCGTCCTCGTCTGCTCCCCTCAGGTCCGGCCGGGACTGCGCCGACTCGTACGTACATCGCTTCCCCGACTGCCTGTGCTGTCGTACGGCGAAGTGACCGGACAGCTGCGGATCGAGACGATCGGAGTGGTTGAGGATGTCCACGCGACTGCTGCTTGAGGGACCGACGATCGAGGGCGTCCTCGCCCAGGTGCGCGCCGAGCACGGTGACGCCGCCCGGATCGTGCAGGCCGACAAGGTGCGCAGCGGCGGCTTCGCCGGCTTCTTCGCGAAGGAGAAGTTCGAGGTCGCGGTGGAGATCGACGACGACGCCGCTCCCGCCCAGGGCCGTGACGCCCACGTGCGCCGGGCCGCCGCCGCCCTCGACATCCTCGAGCTGGTCGACGACGCCGACGACGACGAGGGCGGCCTCGCTGCCCTCGGGTTCACCTACGGCCCCTCGGGCGCCGTGACCGCGCCGGCTCCGGCGGTGACCCCGGCGGTCCAGGCCGCCACGGAGGCGCTGGCCGAGCTGCGCGAGGTACGCGCCGCAGCCTCGGGCCCGCGGCGCCCGGCGCTCGCGCCCGACGACGACTCGCCCATGGTCTCGACCAGCTCGCAGAGCTTCGCCCGGGTGCTCGCGGCGCTGAGCCGCGACATCGAGGAGCCCGAGGCACCGGCGTTCACGCCCGCCCCGTTCGCCGCCCCGGTGGTCGAGGCCGCCGTCGAGCCGGTCGTCGTCGAGCCGGTCGCCCTCCAGCCCGCGCCCGTCGCCGCCCCGGCGCCCGCCTCCCCGGCGCCCGCCGCCGCGACGCCGACCCTCGACGCCGAGACCATCGCGATGCGCATGCGCGCCGGCTTCGAGGCCGTCGTCGCCGAGGCCGCTGCCGCCGCCGAGGACGCGCCCGTCTCCCTCCGCCAGTCGCCCGCCGCCGTCGCCCTGCTGGCGGCCGGCGTGCCGGAGTCGCTGCTCGAGGGCCTTCCGCTCAACGCCGGCCTGTCCCAGGCGGCCCGCTACGTCGCCGACCGCCTGCCCGCCGCCGCGCCGTGCGCGACCGGGCCCGGCGCTGTCGTCGCCATCGTCGGCGAGGGACGCGGCGCGTACACGATGGCCCGCCTGCTCGCAGTCGGCCTCGGCGCGCACGCCGACTCGGTGCTGCTGCTCGCCGACCAGGACCTCGGCCTGCGCGTGCCGGACACCGAGCGCCTCGCCACCCGCCGCCAGGCCGCCCGGGCGATCGCCGCGCGCCGCGAGCTCGACTCGCCGGTCGTCCTCGCGGTCGACGCCGGCGTCGGCCGGGCCAGCATGGAGCGCGCGCTCGACATGCTGGAGGCTCTGCCGGTCGACACCGCGTGGCTGCTCGTCGACGCCACCCGCAAGCTCGGCGCCGTGGCGAGCGACTCGCTGTCGGCCGTCGACGCGGTGGTCCTGCAGAACGCCGCCGAGACCGCCAGCCCGGCCGAGGTGCTCCGTCTCGACCTGCCCGTGGCGATGGTCGACCTCGAGGGTGCGAGCCCGGCCGTCTGGACCCGGGTGCTCGTGTCGGCGGTCAACGCGGGGGAGGACGAGGAGCAGGGATGAGCGCGCTGCCCGAGCTCAACACACTCGTACGCGTCGCCCTCGGTGAGGGCGCGCCCGTCCTGCCCTCGCGCGTCGAGGGAGTGGAGGGCGACGACCTCCTGCTGGCCGCGCCGTCCTACGTCGGCGACGTCGTCGGCCCCCGCGTCGGCTCGACGGTCTCGGTGCACTGGACCTCGGCGCGCGGGGTCTGCAGCGTGCCCGTCGAGTTCGTCGCCGCCGAGCGTTCCGGCATCAAGCTGTGGCGCGTCCGCCTCAACGGCGGCGTCGAGTTCTCGCAGCGGCGCCGCTACGCGCGGGTGACCACCGGCGGGCCGCTGTCGCTGGCCGCCGACGACCTCGAGACCGTCCGAGTCGGCTGGATGCTCGACCTCTCGGAGGGCGGCGTGCGCGCCCGCATCGCGCCGGGCGCGTTCTCCTCCGACGAGCCGGTCGAGGTGCGGCTCACGGTCGAGGGCGAGCTCGTGACCCTCGTCGGCTCGGTGGTGCGCACCGCCCCGCCGGTCGGCGGCTTCGAGGAGGTCACCGTCTCCTTCCCCGACGACCACCACGCCGCCGACCTCGTGCGCCGCTTCGTCCTCCAGGAGCAGGTCCGCCTGCGCCGCCTGGCCGCAGAGAACGGGTGATCATGCGAGTCCTCCGGCCCGGCGCCCTCCTCGGTGCCTTCCTCATCGCCTCGCCGACGATCTACGCCGCGTTCGTCACCGGCACGAGCACCGTCGACGCGGCCATCGTGCGGTTCCTCATCGCCGTCGTGCCCTGCGGCATCGCACTGGGCATGCTCGACGGCCTGCTCGACGCCTACACCGCGGGCGTCGGTCGCAAGGAGGCCCGGGCGGCCACCGAGCGCCGGCGCGACGCGGCCGGCTGACGGGGCTAGCGACCCAGCACGTCGACCCGGTCGAGGGCCAGCGTCCCGCCGTCGGAGCGCAGGCCGACCGCCGGTGACCAGCTAGCCAGAACGGTCGGGTCGACGCCGCGGCTCACTGGAGCCGTGCGCAGCCGCGACCACGTGCCGGCGTGCTCGACCCACGTCGTCAACGTGCCGCCCAGCACCACTGCGGCGAAGCGGTCACCGGGCGCCCACGTCACCGAGGCGCAGCAGCCGCCTGTCACGTCGTCGCCCCGGCTCGACCCGCCGACCCGCACGTCGACGCCCGAGGTGCGGAAGTTGTTGTTGTACCAGAGCAGGGCGTTGTCGCCGCTGCCTGCGGACAGCCCCGCGAAGAGGCTGTCCTCAGGCTGGGTGCCGGCGAAGGACTCCGGCTCGACGACGACCGCGGTCCCGGCTGCGGACCCGGTGACGGGCGCGGCGAGCAGAGCGCCGGTGCGCCCGCTGCCCGACGCGTGGAGCGCGCCGTCGTGCACGGAGAAGTCCGGTGCCCGCTCACCGAAGGGCGAGTCGACGCGGTAGTCGGCGAGCCGGTCCGTGTCGAAGGTGTCCGACCACAGCGTGTGCGGGAAGTCGGCGGGGTCGAAGGTGTAGCGCGTGGGCGCGACGGCGCTGGCCGTCCGCCCCGGCGACTTGTCAGGAGTGACCACGACGCGCACGGGTGCGTCGGCCGAGAGGTCGACGTCGGTCGGTGGCGTGACGCTCCACCGCGCGGTGAAGGTGGCGCCGGGGTCGAGGCGGTCGATCTGAGTCGCGGTCAGGGGCTGTGCCGTCCAGCCCGTCGGAAGGAGAAGGGACACGCTGGCGCGACGGAACTTCTCCGTGCTCGTCACGTCGGCGGCGACCGTCACGGGCTGGTCCGGACGCACGGGCACGGCGCCGTCGACCAGTCCTCGGAATGCCACGTGCGCCGTGTCGAGCACCGGCCGCCACGACTGGAGGGCCGTGATACCGACGGCTCCACCGTCGTTGCGCATCGGCAGGATGCGCACGCGGCTCGCCGTCACCGGCGGGTCGACGACCACGCGGTTCAGGACGCCGCGCTGCGGCACTGCAGGCGTACGCGTCTGGCCGGGCACGTCGTGCCAGGTGCCGGCAGCGTCGGCGTACTGCAGGGCGAAGCTGTCGGGCGTGCGCACCCCGCCGCCGTCGTCGTAGAACGAGACGCGCAGGTCGGCGATCCTGGTCGGCGCGCCGAGGTCGACCTCCAGCCAGTCCTCGCGGTTCGGGGAGGACCAGGTCGTCCAGCGCGTCGACGGCACGTCGAGGTGGAAGTCCTGCCCGTCGATGGCGTTCTCCGGCTTGTCGCCGCTCCACGTGTAGCTCGCCGTGGCGCGGGGGTAGCCGGTCTCGCTGACGTTGGCGAAGTCGTCGACCAGCGTCGGCAGCGGTGCGGGCGCGTCGCGGCGGACGCGTACGGTCAACGCGGTGAGCTGCGCCTGGTGAGCGGTCTGCACGCCGTCGACCCAGACCGTCAGCCCGGCGCCCTTGCCGTAGTGGCTGCCGTCGCGGTCCCACACCACGCTGACGTTGTGCCCGTGGTAAGCGAGGTTCTCGAGCGCGAACCAGTCCCACCCGGTCGGCACGAGCGGCTCGAGCTCGAGGGTGGCGTCGGTCTGCGGACGCACGCCGAGCAGGCCGTTGAGGACCAGGTCGGTGTAGGTCGAGTGGTTGTAGTCCTCGCTGTGGCCGGCGCTGTCGTAGATCCAGCGGTCCTCGTCGGGGGAGTGCGCCTCGGCGACGTAGGGGACGCCGTTCTTGCGCTGAGTCAGGGCATATCCGCGCAGCAGGTCGTAGTAGTCGTCGCGCGAGACGTAGCTCTGCGCGGGGTAGTCGTCCAGCAGGTTGGCCAGCGCCGTCAGCGTCTGGCTCGTCGCGTAGGGCCAGCTCGGCCCGTCCCACCGGCAGCAGCCCGACAGGGCGTCGTGCATGAACCACGGGCTGCGCCGCTCGACGGTCGTGGGGCCGAAGGGCGCGGCGAAGCCCTGCGGGTCGGTGAGCTGCGCCCAGGCCACGGAGTTCTTCGCCGGCGGCATGTCGAAGTACCACGGGACGAAGCCGATCTCCTCGCGGTCGGCGAGCTTCGCCCGGGTGGGGTTGTCGTCGCGGGCGACGTGCTCGTAGAACTTCGCGTCGTCGTCCCAGAGCCACGCCTCCATGGCCTTCTCGAGCGACGCCGCCTCGGCGCGGTAGTGCGACGCCTTCGCCGAGTCGCCCGTGCGCTGGTACAGCGTGCCAAGGGCGAGCGCATCGCCGTACTGGTAGGCGTTGATGGTCGGCCGGTAGCCCTCGCCGCCGTGGTAGGGATCGTCGCTCTGGTAGGAGCTGGCGGTGTACTCCATGGCGTCCCACACCGGCGTCTGCCAGTAGAGACCGAGCGCGGGGTCGAAGTTGCCCTTCCACTGCTCGTACTGCTTCGTCAGCTCGGGCAGCATGCCCTCGACGAAGTCCCAGTCGCCGGTGACCTTCGCGCGGGCGACTGCGGCGTCGACCGACCAGAACGAGTACTGGTGAGCCCAGTCCGTGCTCGTCGTGCCCTTGCCGTCGTTCGGCTCCTTGTCCTCGGACCCGGTGCCCTGCAGCCAGTAGCGCAGGTAGTCGTCGACGTAGCGGCTGTCGCGCAGCCAGCGGCCCTCGTAGACGTGGTGCGCCGCGGCAGCGTTGATGCCGCCGAAGGGCGCGGAGTAGCCGACCGGGCCGAGGAACTCCGAGAGGATCCAGCCGTCCTTCGGGCCGGTGTACTTCAGCGCCTCCTTGTAGGTGCGCCAGCGGTAGTAGTAGGTGCTCTGCACGTCCTTGTCGGGCAGGTCGACGAACGGGATGTTCGACTCGTACCACTGCGGTTCGACCACGTCGCCGAGCAGCGCACGGTGGTCGAGGATCGAGGTCGTCGGGCCTACCGCTGGGTAGACGTCGACGGGCGCGGTGGACGGTGTCGAGGCAGCGGCGGCGTGCGGCACCCCCGCCAGGCCGGCCAGGAGCGCGCCGGCTCCGGCGAGGCCGCCGGTGAGACGGCGTCGGAGGGACGAGGGGCGGGAGGAAGCGCGCATTCCGGACTCCTGTGTCGGCGGTGCTCCCGCCGCACGATGCCAACTGATCGACTTGTCGTCAAGACCGCACAGTGTCCGGTCAACATCGATCAGGAGTCCGCATGCGCCTCCTAGGGCTGCTGACGGCGTTGGAAGGCGCCGGCCATCGACTCCTGCTGGCCCAGCACCTCGATGATGCGAGCCTGGACGACGTCGAGCTCGCCGATGATGTCGCTGGTCGAGTGGATGCCTGACACGACCGACTGGCTGCTCGTCTGGATGCCGGCGATCTGGTCGGCGACGCGCTTGGTGGCGCTGGCCGTCTCGCGGGCGAGGTCCTTGACCTCGCTGGCGACGACCGCGAAGCCGCGGCCGACCTCGCCGGCACGCGCGGCCTCGATCGTCGCGTTCAGCGCGAGCAGGTTCGTCTGGTCGGCGATCGTCGAGATGATCTTGATGATGTCGCCGATGGCGGCCGAGGCCCGGCCGAGGTCCTCGACCTCGTGCGTCATCGCCGAGGCGCGGCCCGACGCCTCGCCGGCCACGCGGCCGGCGTCGTGCGCGGCCTCGCGCAGCAGGGTCACGGTCTCGAGCAGCGCGCGGGCGTTGGCGGCGTCGACCTCGACCCCGCGGAGCACCGAGAGCTGCTGCGAGACGAGCTGCTGCACGTTGCGCAGCGCGGCAGCCCGCGACTCGGACAGCTCGATGGTCTCGGTGACGAAGAAGTCCATGGTGCCGACGACCCGGTCGCCGATGACGATCGGGAAGCACACGCCCGACTTCACGCCGGCACGCTGGGCGGCAGGGGCGCGTACGCAGTCGGTGACCTCCGCGAGGTCGCGCACGAAGACCAGCCCGCGCGACTTCCATGCGCGGCCCGAGAGGCCGACACCCTCGGCGAACGACGCCTCGAGCGTGACCTTGCGGAACTCGTCGCCGGCAGAGCCCGACTCCACGCCGAAGCGCAGGACGTCGGCCTCCTCGTCGAGCGCCCAGTAGGAGCCGTAGGCCCAGCCGAACGCCGTGCGCACGGTGTCGAGCGCCGTACGCAGCGCCTCGTCCTGCGACTTCGCCTTGCTGATCTCGCTGACGACCGTGGTGACCGCGACGCGGTCGCTGAGCGTCTCCTTGAGCTGGGCCGTCGCGATGGCGTCGTGGCGCACGATGGTGGCGATCCGGATGATCGACTCCCACTTCGCGCCGGCGAAGTGGGGCAGCGGGGAGGTCGAGTAGAACTCCATGATGCTGACGACCACGTCGTCCTCGACGATCGGCAGCAGCACGCCGTTCGTCATCCCCGCAGCGCGGGCGGTGTCCCAGCGGTGCGACCGCTGGGTAGCGCCCGGGTCGTCGGTGAAGACCGGCCGGCGCGTCGAGACCGCCCGGCCGATGAGACCCTTGTCGTCGGTCAGGACCTTCGTGCCGCCGGCGGCCGACTGCATCGCGGCGGCCGCTGGGCCGGTCTCGAGCGCGAGGGTGAACTCGTGGGCCGAGGTGCGTCGCCACATCGCGCCGTAGCAGAAGCCGAGCGCGTCGACCATGGCCTGCACCATCTTGCGCTTGGCGTCGAGCGGACTGTCGACGCCGGCGGTGAGCGACAGGATGAT
Organism: Motilibacter peucedani; assembly: GCF_003634695.1. NCBI lineage: Bacteria > Bacillati > Actinomycetota > Actinomycetes > Motilibacterales > Motilibacteraceae > Motilibacter > Motilibacter peucedani. The sequence continues at coordinate 403,948 of NZ_RBWV01000011.1, read as the reverse complement.
CTCTTCGAGCGCCTCGACGTCACGGGGCACCGGTCCCCCTGCGGTCTGCGCCTGCTCCTGTCGCCTGAACCAGCTCACGAACGTCTCCTGTCGATGTGCGGTGGCGCGGTTGTGCGGCCCTCACCCCGCCATCGGCAGCGAGCGACCGGACCTTACGTCCGCGCGCCCGCCCGTCCGCGCTTCGCCGTGACGTCCTCGATGCACGTGGTGGTGGTCCGGAGGCCCTTGGCGGGAATGCCGCGACCGGCGAGGTAGTCCACGGCGCGGACCTCGCCCTCCAGCTCGGCGACGACGTCGGCCTCGGCGGCGGAGGACTCGTCGACGTCGAGCAGGTAGCGCAGCGTGAAGCGAGTGAGAGTCGGGGTGTAGGTGAAGGTGCCGCTGGGCGTGAAGGCGGAGGCGTACACGTCGTGCGCCGGCTGCTCCGCGAGCAGCTGCTCCCGGACGTCCGGCGCGGGCGCGTCGAACCGCCCCGTGACCTGTACGCGGTAGGTGCGGACCACGACGACCTCCCTCTCCGCTGCGGCCGGCTGGCCGGCTGACATGTCAAGATTGACATGTCGAGTCCGCCACGTCAACGCCGTAGCATCGGACGCATGTCCCTCCGGCACGCCCTCCTCGGTCTGCTCGCCGCCGGGCCCGCCACCGGCTACGAGCTGTCGCGCTCGTTCGACGCGTCCCTGCGCCACGCCTGGCACGCGAGCCACAGCCAGGTCTACCCGGAGCTCGCCCGGCTGGAGTCGCTCGGGCTCGTCGAGGAGGTGGGGCAGGGACCGCGCCGCAGCCGTACGTGGGCCATCACCGACGCGGGGCGCGGCGAGCTCCGTCGCTGGCTGGTGGACGAGCTCCCGAGCCGTACGCAGCGCAGCGAGACCGCGCTGCGCTGGTTCCTGCTGCCGCTCCTCGCGCCGGAGGAGCGCCGGCGGGCGGTCGAGCGCGAGATCCGCAGCGTCGAGGAGAGCACCGCGATGCTCGAGGGCATCACGGCGGCGATGCGCGACGAGAGGGCGGCCCGCACGTTCGAGCCGACCGCTGACCTCGGCCTGCGTCTCAACGAGGTCATGCTCGCGTGGCTGCGCGAGCAGCTGCCGGCGGAGTGACGCCTTTCAGACGTCGAGCACCAGCGCGCAGTGGTCGGAGACCGCGGGCCGCCCGACGATGCGGAGCTCCCGGACAGCGCCGGGGTCCGAGACCAACAGGTAGCTCGCGTGGCGCACCGGCTTGGCGTAGTGCTCGGTCCGCGTGTCCTCCGTCCCGACGAGGTCGGTGAGGCCGATCGTCCTGAGCACCGCGAAGGTCTCGCTGCCGGGCAGGAGGTTGAGGTCGCCGCACACGACGACGAGGTCGCCCGCGACGCGTACGTCGTCGACGAAGGCGGCCAGCCGCTTCGCCTGCTGCGTGCGCTCAGGCGTGTCCGCCTTGCCCGCCGGGTCGCGCAGCCCGTGGAGCTGCACGACCGTGACCGTTCGGCCGTCGCCCCCGACACGCACCGCCTGGGCGATCCGGGGACGACCGCCCGTCGGCCACTCCTCGTGCTCGGCGAAGCTCCCGTGCACGAAGCGCGTCGCCGAGGAGAGCAGGGTCAGCTCGGGCGAGGTCCAGGTGCCGAGGCCGAACTCCTGCCGCCACGGGCGTCCTGCGCCGTCGCGCACGGGGCCGGCGTCGGAGGCCGCGAACTGCGCGTAGTGGCGGGGGAGCACGCCGCGTACGTCGTCGAACAGGTCCGCGCGCTGGGGCAAGGTGTGCTCCCCGTCCGAGAACGCCGTCCACCCCGACAGTCCGGACGTGCGCGTGACCTCCTGGAGGCAGAGGACGTCGGCGTTCATCGTCGGCAGCCACGCGGCGAGCTCGTCCCAGAGCGCGCCGCCCCAGGCGTTCAGCGAGACGACGCGCACGGGTCCACCTCGAGCACCTTGCGCATCACCGTCGAGACCGGCAGGTAGCCGAGCCGTTCGTAGAGCCGGCGGGCTCCCGGGTTGTCGCCGAAGACGTTGAGCCCCAGGGTGCGGCTGCCGGCACGGACGACGAGCTCCTCGGCCGCCCGCAGGGCGCGCTCGGCGATCCCGCGCCCCCGCAGGGCTTCGGCCACCTCGACGTCGTAGACCCAGGAGGCGCCTGCCTCGTCGGGGTGCGGCCCCAGCCACAGCACGCCGGCGTCGTCGCCGTCCGCGACGATGCGCAGCAGCCAGGTGCCGGGCGACTCGCGTCCCTGCGGCAGCCACCGCTCCCGGAACTCGCGCTCGGCGCGCTGGCGCTCGACCTCCACGGGTCGACCGGTGTTGCGCGACCTCTCCTCGGCGTAGGCGGCCATCGCCTCCGCGGCCCACTCGTCGTACTCGCTCACCGTCATCGGCCGCAGGGTGACGTGGGGAGTCGGCTGTCGCGTCGCCGGCTCGACGAGCTGCCACCGGTAGCCGTAGGCGTCGACGAAGGCGGCCGACGTGCCGGTGGCCTCCACACCGGCCGGCTCGACCTCCCGGAGACCCGCTGCGGAGAAGCGCGCACGGTCCGCCGCCAGGTCGGTGCTCTGCAGGACGAGGCCGACGCCGGTGGGGCTTCCGACCGCCCCCGCCGGGGTGCCGGCGGGCACCTCGACCAGGACGACCGAGGCGCCCGCTCCCCCGTCGATCTCGAGCGTCGCTCGCCGCGAGGACGGCCCGGGAACGGTCTCGAACAGGCGACCGTAGTAGCTCACGGCTACGGCGAGGTCCGGGACGGAGAGAGTCACGGTCGCGAGCACCGGCATGCCGGGATCCTGCCGCACCTGGCGCCTCAGCCGCGCGCGAGCTGGCGCGGGTGGTGGCGCGTGAACGCCGGCTCGAGGTGCACCCCGCCGCCGGAGTTGAGCTCCGGCCCGAGGGCGGCGGCCAGCCGCGACAGCTTCTCCGGCCGCACCGACCAGGTCCCCGTCTCGAGGCGCGACTGGAGCGTCTCGAAGGCGGCGAGCACCTCCGCCGAGGTGAAGGTGCAGTGGCCGGCGCGGTCGACGAAGCTCTGCCGCAGCAGGTCCGAGCTGCCCGCGGCAGCCACGGAGTCGGCGTACGCGCGCTCGTGCCAGGTCGGCACCAGCCCGTCGGCGGTCGTGTGGAGCGTGAGCACCGGGCGCGTCAGGTCCCCCGTCACGGACGCCGTGGCGGCCAGGTGGCTGCGGGCACCAGGGTCGGGCGACACGCGAGGTGCCGCGGCCAGGGCGTCGAGGTCAGCGTCGAGGTCGAGGCCGGCCGCCGCGTACGCCGCCCGCACCTCGGGACGTTGCTGCGACGAGCGCAGCAGCCGCGCGTAGTCGACCCCGACGTTGCCGGAGGGGTTGCCGCCCGAGCGGGCCTCCAGGTCGCCGCGCTCGGCGTAGGCGAACACTGGGAAGGACTCGACCATCCACCGGAGGCGCGCCTCTGCCCGCCCCGCCGCGTCGGTCGGCTGCGGCGCGAGCGGGTCGACGGCACCGGGCACCTGCATGACCGCGGCAGCCAGGGCCAGCCTCGCGCGGCCGGCCGGTGTGCCGGCTGCCGCGCCGAGGAGCTCGTTGGCGGTGCCCAGGTTCGCCAGCGGGTCGGTGATGCCGGTGACGGCGGGCCGGGCACCGGCGGGGAGCAGGGTGTCGAGCACGTAGGCGGCGTCCAGGTAGCTGTCCCACAGCCGTACGCCGCCGCCACCGAGCTGGCACATCGGCAGTGCCGCCGAGATGCGGTCGGGCGCCTGCTCGACGAGCAGCGAGGTGACCAGGCCGCCCAAGGACTCGCCCCACGCGACCACCCGGCTCGGGGTGCCGACCCGCGTCTCGACGGCGTCCAGCGTCGCGAGCTGGTCGTGCACGGCCTCCTCCACGACCCAGCCGTTGCCCGAGTAGGACGAGCCGGCGAGCGCGATGCCCTGGGCGAGCAGCGCCGCGCGGGAGCCGTCGCTGTAGGCGTCCTCGGCGGGACTGTCCTCGCCGGGGAACCGGAGGCCGTGGGAGAAGAGGGCCAGCGTGCCGTTCCAGTGCTGGGGCACCTCGACCACGTACTCGGCGCCGTCGGCCAGCGTGCCGTGCAGCACGCGGGGCGCCTCGGCGGCGTGCGCGGCCGGCGGCCCGCCGAGCAGCCCTGCGAGCAGGACGAGAGGCAGCGGGAGCAGGCGTGCAGTGCGGTTCATGTCGTCTCCTGACGGCCGGTGTGTGCGTGCACCGAGCCTGCTGCGACGCCTGCGCGCCGGCCTGAGCAACGGTTGCTCAGTCCGCGATCGTCGGGTGCTCACTCCTGCCGCACGGGAGCAGCTGAGTAGTCCTTGCTCAGGCGCCTGGGCGGGCGCCTCCGGTCTGCTGTGCGCATGACACCTGACCAGGTGGCTGTCGTGCAGTCGACGCTGCGGGCAGCCCGGTGCGACCTCGACCTGCTGGCCGCCCGCTTCTTCGAGCGGCTCTCCACCAGGAACCCGGCGCTCCGGAGCCTCTTCCCCGACGACACGGCCGAGCAGGAGGGCAAGGTCGCCGCGGTGCTCGACGAGATCGGGTACGCGGTGCACGACCACGAGCGACTCGCCGCGGAGTGCGTGGCGCTCGGGCGGCGGCACGAGTCCTACGGTGCCCGGGCCGAGCACTACCCGGTCTTCGGCGAGGTCCTCGCCGAGTCGCTCGCCGCCACCGTCGGCGACGCCTGGACCGTCCGGACGGCCGACGCGTGGGACGCGGCGTTCGAGCTCGTCACCGAGCTCATGCAGTCGGGGCAGCGCTCGGCGGAACCTCTCGCCGGGCCAGTGCCTTCTGGCAGGGGACAGGGGCTGCGCACGGGGCGCAGCGGCCACCGCTGAGGAGGACGAGGTGTACGACCCGCACACCGTAGCCACCGCCCGCCGTGCCCGCCGCCGCGCTCAGCGCCGCCGGCTCGCGGCTGTCGGTCTGGGCGCTAGGGCCCTGACAGTCACGAGCCGCACTCCGGACGCTGGAGCAGTGGTACTCAGTGGCATGCATGCACACGACAGATGAGGGAGTTGCCAGGTCATGCGTGAGCCAGTCGGGTTCCGCGCTTTCGTCGAGGCGCGCTACCCCTCGCTGGTCCGGTTCGGGACGCTGCTCACGGGCGATCCGGGCCGCGGTGAGGACCTCGTGCAGGAGGCGCTCGTGAAGACGCTCCACGCCTGGGACCGGCTGCACAGCGACGCCGTCGACGACGCGCGCCCGGTGCGGCCCGACGGCACCGACGGCGGGCCCGAGGCCTACACCCGCAAGGTCATGACGCACGCCGCCTGGCGCGCGGGCAAGCGGCGGTGGTGGGGCGAGCGGCCCACGGACGAGCTGCCTGAGCACGCGGCGCCCGACGCCTACGCGCAGTCCGACACCGCCGATGCGGTGCGCCGCGCGCTCGCCGCCCTGCCCGCGCAGCAGCGCGTCGTGCTCGTGCTGCGGTTCTGGGGCGACTACACCGAGGCGCAGATCGCCGACGCGCTGGACATCTCCTCCGGCACCGTGAAGAGCCGGACCAGCCGCGGCATCGCCGCGCTGCGGGCGACGGGCTGGCTCGACGAGGCGGTCGTGGGAGGTGGCAGCTGATGCATGACGACGAGAGCATGGTCGCCCTGCTGCACCTGGCGGTCGACGACGTCGTGCCCCGCACCCCTCGGCCCACCGACGCGGTCCTCGCGCGCGCCGCGCGGACCCCGTGGGGCCGCGTCTCCGCTGCGGCCTCCCGGGCCCGGCGCCTGCTCGCCGGGGTCCTGGTGGTGGGAGCCGTGGGAGGAGGCGCGTACGTCGCCGCGGCGCACGGCGGCGGTGACGACCAGCCCGCGCCCGAGCCGCTCGTCCTGTCCGTGCGGCTGCCCGCCGGCTGGGCGTGGGGTCCTGACGGGACCACGCTGCGCTGCGGCGCCACGGTGCAGCCGCGCACCGTCTACCGCGACGCGGTGCTCGACGACGTGCTCGACTGCGGCGACGAGCCGGTGCGGGGAGGCCCTGCGGTGCTGCTCGGCACGGTCGCCGGTGACCTGCGCGAGGCGCTCGCCGCGCGCGGCACCTCCACCGTCGTGGCCGGGCTGCCGGCCTGGGCGGCCGCCGCCGACGCGGAGGTCGGCGTGGGCGCGTACGCCGTGGCCGGCACGTCGACGGGGCTCGCCGTCGTCGGGCCGCACGGCGACGACGACGCGGCTGTGGCCGCCGCGCTGCAGGGCGAGGACGTCTTCACCGTCCCGCGGGCGGCCCATGACCTGCTCGCCGGCGTGAGCGCCTCGGGCGACGCGCCGGACTCGCTGCAGCTGCCGGAGTCTCCGGCGCAGGTGGCCCTGCTGCCCTCGGGCGCCGACAGTGCCGGTGGTGCGGGGGGCACGGTGTCGCGCCAGGCCGAGATGGCGCGGGTCGTCCGCGCCCTCGCCCCGGTGCGCGGCGAGCCGTGCGGGCCCGCGGCCTCGGCCCGCACGCTGTTCGTCCGCGGCAGCGCCGGGGCGTGGGTACGCGTCGACGTCCTCCGCGACCGGGCGGGCTGCCGCACGGCGGTCTCGGAGGCCGGCGGCTCGGCACGCCTCGCGGGCGACCCCGTGGCGGCCGCCGTGGCCGGTGCCGACCCCGTCGAGCCGCTGGTGCTCTCGTCGCAGCTGGTGTCCCGCGGCGGGCTGGCTGTGCAGGTGCCCCGAGGGTGGGACGTCGCGCGCGGACCGGTGTTCGACCCGTGCACCGCTCGGCGGGCGGCGGTCGTCCTGGCCGACGCCGTGCGTCCGTCCTGCAGCAGCCCGCGGCCGCAGGTGCCCTACGCGTGGCTGCCGCCGCAGACCGTGCGGCTCCGGGCGGTCGGGACCCCCGTCCGCGGCACGGGGACCGGCGGCGTGCGGGTGCGCTGGGTGGACGCCCTCGCCACCACGGGCGGCGAGGACGTCGTGGCCCGGCTCGGCACGGTGGCTGGGGTCGCCGGCCGTGCCCTGCTCGTGGGGGTCCCCGACGCCCAGCTGCCGGTGGTGCAACGCGGCCTGGGGACGCGGTGACCTCCTGGGCCCGCCCTCCGACGTCGCTGCCGGGCCCGCGCGCGGGACTACTGTGGCCCCGTGCAGTGCGGGCGGGCGGGGCGTCGGTGAGCGAGAGCTTCGCGCCGCGCTACCACCAGATCGAGCAGTCGCTGCGGGCTCGTATCTCCTCGTTGCCCGCGCACGCGCTGCTGCCGTCGGAAGCCGCGCTGTGCGAGGAGTTCTCGGTCAGCCGCATGACGGTGCGCGCCGCCATGCAGCGCCTCGAGGCCGACGACCTGGTCTACCGGCAGCCCGGCCGCGGCACCTTCGTCGCCGAGGCGCAGCCGCACCGGCAGGTGTCGCGGCTGCGCGGCTTCAGCGCCGAGATGCGACGCCGGGGCCTCGAGCCCTCGTCGCGCGTGCTGACGGCGCACGTGCGACCCGCGACCGACGACGAGCGGGCCGACCTGCGCCTGCGTGCACGGGCCGAGGTCGTCGAGCTCCGGCGCATCCGCGTCGCGTCCGGACAGCCGATCGCCGACGAGCACACGGTGCTGCCCGCCGACATGGCGCCTGTCCTGGACGCCGACCTGGCCGGCGGCTCGCTCCACGAGCAGCTGCGTGCGCTCGGGCGGACCGCGACGAGCGGCACCTGCAACATCCGTGCGGAGGCGGCGGACCGGACCACCGCGCGCGAGCTCGGGCTGCGTACCGGATCTCCTGTGCTCGTGGAGGAGCGCCTGATCCTCGACCAGGACGGCGTACCTCTCGAGCGCACCGCGACCCGCTACGCGGCGGACCGCTACGCGCTCGAGGCGTCCTTCACCGTCGAGCCCCCGGCACCCGTCCGCCGCGGTCGTCGCCAGCCCAGCTGAGCAACGTGCCACCGGTCTGAGCACCCGTTGCTCAGGACGTGCGCCGCCCGCCGGCGCGACAGTCGTGGCACTGGCCGGCCGTCCGAGGCCGCGCCGCACCCGACTGGAGACACGACATGCTCGACCTGCTCCTCCTCCTCGTCAGCGCCGTACTCCTCTGCGCGTCCGGACGCACCCCGACGTCCGGGTCCGCACACCCGAGCGCGCACGACGCCGGCACGTTCGCCCGGCTGCTGGCGAGGGCGCGCTAAGGGCTCGTGCACCCGGCGGCAGGTGCCGTCGCTCCCCGCGGCCGGAGACCGCGGCCCAGGACGCCGGCCGACGCGAGGACGTCGGCCGGGACCTCGACGGCGACGCAGAAACCCTTGCCGCGCGGGCCGTAGCCGTGCTCGTCGTCACGGAGGCGCTGGACCTCTCCGAGGAGCAGTCCCGTGAAGCGTTCCCACGTCCAGGTCGGTGGTCCTGCGCTGCACGAGCGGATGCCGGGCACGAACGGTGCCCAGCTCGCCAGCCGAGCGGCTGCCGGCCAGTGGAGCTCGAAGGTCGCGTGGGTGCGCCGCTGCATGGTGGGGTCCTGCTCGAGCAGGACCGAGCGGTGCGCCAGACGTCTCGCCCGCACGGTTGCCAGGGCGAAGGCGGCGTTCTCGCCGGTGTTCGTCGACCGCTCCTCCAGCACCAGCGCCGCCGCGGGGACGCCCAGCTCGCGCAGCAGACCGCCGAGCACGGCGGCCTCGCTCGGTCCTCCGACGACCGCCGAGCGGCCGCGCAGCTGCGCCGCGCGCTCGCGCAGCGCCGCCGTCGAGTGGCCGACCCCGCCTGTGACGACGATGCAGCCGACGCGTCCGGCGTGCCAGGCAGCTGCCGACAGCTGGACCGACTGCAGCACAGCACTTCCGGCCAGGACCAGGAGGTTGACGTCACCTCCGCGGCCCGGACCGGGAGGGTCGCGTCGCGCGAGCCAGCCCGCGATCCGCTCGGCCGCCGCGACCGTCTCCTCCGTGGTGCCGTCGGGAGCGCGCACCCATCCCTCCGGTGACAGCGACGCCTGCAGGGCAGGAAAGCGGTCGATCATCGGGATCCTCCTGCGTCAGTGGCGATTCGCACTTGACGCGGCCACCGTAGGAGCGCAACAGTACGAATGTCTAGCCAACTAGATGTCCGTCATCGCAGTGCTCGAAGAAGGTGCTGCAGTGGTGGAACCTGCCGAAGAGCCAGTGCCTTCTAGCGGTCGTGGCTCGCTGCACACAGGGTGCGGCAGCACGTCCGAGGAGCGAGAGATGAACGAGAACGTCCAGACCCCTTCCGCCTGCGGCGCGGAGCGCGTCACCGGCCGGCGCCGGGTCCTGGCCGCAGCGCTGGGTGGCCTGGCCGCCGTGGCGGTGGCCGCACCGCTCGTCCCCGCCGAGGCGGCGACGACCGCGGCTGCCCACTCCGCGACGGCGCAGGCGCAGCCCAGCGCGAAGGCGGTCGTCGAGGCCCTGGCCGCCCAGGGGCTCGACGTGCGCCATGCGCGCGACGAGGGTCCGCGCACGATCGTGCGCGGTGGTGCGTGCGTCGAGCTGAAGTCGCTCGGCTGCGAGCAGATGGTCTCGACCGAGGACGCCTCGGTCATGGTCTTCACCACTCGCGCGGCCGCGGCCGCCTACGTCGGTGGTGCCGACGACGAGGCTGCGCGCGTGGGCCGGGTGGTCCTCTCCTACGGGAGCCCCACCCGGGTGGTCCCCTCGCGTCGACCGGCCTACGAGAAGGCGCTCGTCGCCTTCCTGCGCGAGACGCCGACGGCCGAGGACGCGGTGCGCATCACGGTGCAGCTCGCCTCGGAGGGCCTGCTCATGCGCCACGCGCACGACGAGGGCCCCGGTGGCATCCGCCGCGGTCGGGCGAGCGAGATCCCCGGCGCCGTCGACATGGTGGCGACCGACGGTCCGGCGGTCATCCGCTTCCGCACGACGCGCGCTGCGGCGACCTACGTGGGGAACGCCGACGACGCCGCGACCCGGGTGGGCACCTACGTCCTGTCCTTCGGTGCCCCGTCGCGGGTGGCGACGGCCCAGCAGCCGGCGTACGTCTCCGCGCTGAGCACCGTCCTGGCCGGGTGACCGGCGGGCGGGACCCGCACGAGGCATGGCGCCGGCGGGGGGAGCCGCGCCATGCTTGGCCAGGGAGACCGGGGGTGGCTGTGAGGAGTCCTGTGCACGTCGTCCGTGCGCCGAGGCCCGGAGGGGGGTCCTCGGCGGTCGCGCGGCCGGCGCCGTGCAGGAGGAGCAGCAGGGAGCCGGGCAGCGCGACGTGGTGCTGCCGCGCCGAGGGGAGCGGAGCACGGTGAGCACGACCTTCGCGGTGCGGGAGCCGGCGAGCGCGCTGGCCTGGCCGCTGGTGGCGCGGCACGCCGAGCTCGAGGGCGCCCTGGCGGCGCTGCAGGACCGGCGCATGCGCGGCTGGGTGGCGGCGGGCCCTCCGGGGGTCGGCAAGACCCGTCTGGCCGAGGAGGTGCTGGGCGCGGCGGCGAAGCACGGCTACCGCACCGCCCGCGTCACCGCCTCCCGGTCGTCGTCGCAGCTGCCGTTCGGGTCGGTGGCCCACCTGCTCCCGGCGGAGGCCCGCGGCGTCGAGGACCCGGTCACCGTCTTCGACGTCGTGCTGCGCTCCGTGCGCGAGCAGGTGTCGGCGCGCGGCGGGTCCCGTTCGGTGGTGCTGGTCGACGACCTGCACCTGCTCGACGGCACGAGCGCGACGATGATCCTGCGGCTGCTCGACGAGGGGCTGGTCTTCCTGCTGGCGACCGTGCGCTCGTCGGAGCCGGTCGACGAGGCGGTGTCGGCGCTCTGGCGCGGTGACGGCGTCCGCCGGGTCGACCTCGGCGACCTGCCGCGCCGCGCGGTGCAGACGCTGATGCACCTCTCGCTGCGCGGACCGGTCGACGCCGGTGCCGCCGACGACGTGTGGGAGACCTCGCGGGGCAACCCGCTCTACGTCCGCGAGCTCGTCCTCGGCGCGCTCGACTCCGGCGCGCTGCAGCAGGTCGGCGGTGCGTGGCGGCTCGTGGCTCCGCTGAGCCCGACGCCCCGTCTCGTGGAGGTCGTGGCGGCGCGCCTCGACGCGGTGCCCGACGCCGGTCGCCGCGCACTCGAGCTGCTCGCCGTCGCCGAGCCCGTCTCGCTCGACGACCTGCTCGCGGCGTCGGCCCGTCCTGGCAGCGACCCGCTCGAGGTCATGCAGTGCCTCGAGGCCCTCGAGCGGGCGGGCACGGTGCGCTCGTTCCTCGACGGGCGCCGGACGACCGTCCGGCTCGCGCACCCGCTCTACGGCGAGGTCCTGCGGGCGCAGCTGCCGGAGCTCGCCCGCCGGCGGGCCGGGCTGGTGCTCTCCGGCCGGGTCAAGGCCTACGGCGCCCGCCGCTACGAGGACCCCTTGCGCATCGCGACGATGCAGCTCGACGCCACAGGCACCGCCGACACCGAGCTGCTGGTGCGCGGCGCCCGGCTGGCGCGCCACGGCTACGACCTCCTGCGCGTCGCCCGGCTGGCCCGCGCGGCCCTGGCGCAGCAGGACCGGCTCGACGCGCGGCTGCTCCTCGGCGAGGCGCTCTACGAGCTCGGCGAGTTCGACGAGGCCGAGCAGGTCCTCGACGCCGCTCTGGACGCCACGACCGACGACGTGGCCCTCGTCCGCGTCGCCTCCGTGCGCACCGCGCTCGAGCTGACCGGCCGCAACCGGCCCCCGGAGGCGCTGCGGGTGGTGCAGCAGGCGGCGTCCCGGGCGCGGACGGAGCCGGCCCTGCACGCCCTGCGGGCGCTGGAGGCGCTGGTGCTCGGCTTCGCCGGCCGCGCCGCGGACGCGGTGGCGCTGGCCGACGCGGTCGTCGGCGACGGCACGCCGTCCCGCGCCGCGATGGTGGCGTCCTGGGCCCGGGCGACCGGGCTGACGCTGCTCGGCCGGGCCGAGATCGCGGTCGACGCCGCTCGCCGGGGATTCGCGATGCACGAGGCGCTGCCCGAGGTGCTGGCCGTCTACCACGTGTCCGTGCACTTGTCGGCCGAGTCGTTCGCCCTGCAGGAGTGCGGTCGGCTCGCCGAGGCGCTGGAGGTCGCCGAGCGGGGGTACGCGCTGGCCACCCGCGACCGCTCGCCCTGGGTGCGCACGCGGCTGGCCCGGATGGCCGGGCGCGCGGCGGTGCTCGCCGGCCAGCCGCGTACCGCCGTGCGCTGGTACGTCGAGGGCCTGTCCGTCGCGCGCGCCCACGGTCACGACGCGGCCCGCAAGATGCTGCTCGACCAGAAGGCGCTCGCGCACGCGCTGCTCGGCGAGCTCGACGAGGCCGAGCGGGCGCTGGCCGAGAGCGCCGGCATCGAGGTCTCGGCCGTCGTCTACCCGGAGCACTGCCTGGGGCAGGCGTGGACGCTGGCCGGCCGCGGCCACCTCGGCGCCGCCCACCGGGTGCTCGAGGAGGGGGCGGCGCGCGCCGCGTCCGCGGGTGACGTCAGCTCCGAGCGACGGCTCCTGCACGACCGGGCGCGGCTCGGCGAGGCGGGCGCGGTCGCCGACCGCCTGGAGGAGCTGCGCCGGCCCGACGGCGGACCGCTCGCCGACGCGTACGCGCTGCACGCCCGCGCCCTGCGCGACGGCGACCCGACCAGCCTGGCGGAGGTCGCCGCCTCCTTCGAGCGGCTGGGCTGCACCCTGCTCGCCGCCGAGGCGTGGACGTCCGTGGCCGCTGCCTTGCGGCGTCGCGGGTCCGCCCGCGAGGGCGCGCGGGCCGCGGTGACGGCGAAGGCGCTGGTCGAGAGGTGCGAGGGTGCCGTCACACCCGCGCTGCGTGCCGTGGACGCGGTGGTCCCGCTGACGCGCCGCGAGCGCGAGGTGGCCTCGCTGGCAGCGACCGGCCTGTCCAGCAAGGACGTCGCCGACCGGCTGGTGCTCTCGGTGCGCACCGTCGACAACCACCTGCAGGCGGTCTACGCGAAGCTCGGCGTCAGCAGCCGTGCCGACCTGGCGCGAGCGCTGCGGCCCGGCGGCGGAGGATGACCCCGTGACCCCCGAGCAGGTCGACGTCGTCGACCGCACCCTCGCTGCCCTCCGGGCGCCCGACGCCTTCGCCGCCGACTTCTACCGGCGGCTGTTCGCGGCTGCACCTGGCCTGCGTCCGCTGTTCCCGCCCTCGCTGGAGGAGCAGCAGCGCAAGTTCGCCGCCATGCTCGTCGAGATCGCCGCCGGCATCCGCGAACACGACGACTTCCTCGAGCGGTGCGCGGACCTCGGGGCGCGTCACGCGGGCTACGGCGTGCGCGTCGAGCACTACGAGATCGTCGGTGACGCGCTGCTCGCTGCGCTAGCGGGGGCTCCCGGCGTCCACTGGGACGACGAGGTGCAGGAGGCGTGGCAGGCCGCCTACGCCCTCATCAGCGACGTCATGATGGGCGCGCAGTCGGCGGCCCTGCCGGTCAGCTCCACGGGTCAGCCCAGCCGCCCGTCCTGAGGAGCCACCGTGCGCCGCTCGACCTGCTCCCGGATCCCGAGGACGTCCAGAGCCGCGACGAGCACGGCGTGCGCCGCCGCCAGCTCGTCGGTGCCCACCTCCCCGGCGACCCGCGCGTCGATGTCGGCTCGCACGGCTCTGGCCCGGTGCACCGCCTCCCGTCCACGGGTCGTGAGCCGCACGGGGCGGCTCCGTCGGTCGGCGTCGTCCGCGACGAGCTCGACGTGCCCGAGGGCCATCAGCTCCTTGAGGACCTTGGACACCGCCTGCTGCGAGACGCCCAGCTCTGCCGCGACCTGCGTGGCGGTGGCGGGCCCCACGAGAAGTCGCTGCACGACGTAGCCGTGACCTCGACGCAGCCCGGTGCCGTCGAGGGCGCGCAGGACGGCGTCGTCCACCGCGGCGCCCAGGAGGGACAGCAACGTCGCCAGACCCAGGGTCGTCTCTCGCTCCACAGCACAACCATAGTTGTGTATCGTCGCGTCCATGACCAACTCCACCGCCACTGAGGTCGAGTCCGTCGTCCTCCGCTACTTCGCCACCGTCTCCGACCTGGGGTCGAGCGCGGACGACCTGCTGGCGCTCGTCGCGCCGGGGCTGCGCGTCGTCGAGCACCCGAACCCGATCACCCCGCGCGGCGCCGTGCGCGACCTCGAGCAGACGCTGCAGGGACTCCGAGCCGGCAAGGCGCTGCTGCGCGAGCAGGTCTTCGACGTCCACGAGGTGCTCACGTGCTCGGACCGCGCCGCGGTGCGCGCGACCTGGCGCGGAGTCGTCGGCGTGGACGCCGGGCCCTACCGCGCCGGCCAGGAGCTGGTCGCGCACGTCGCCGCAGTGCTGACCGTGCAGGACGGTCGGGTCGTCGACCACGAGACGTTCGACTGCTACGAGCCCGTGGGCGCGCAGTGAGCGGCGCGGGGGAGTCGACGGTCGAGCCGTTTCCCATTCAGGTGCCGGAGAGCTCCCTCGAGGAGCTCGCCGGACGCCTGCGAGGTACGCGGTGGGCTGACCTACCCGCCGACCCCACGTGGTCCCTGGGCGCCGACCCCGCCTACCTGCGCGAGCTGGTCGACTACTGGGTCGACGGGTTCGACTGGCGCGCCCAGGAGGCGGCGCTGGGCGCGCGCCACCGCGTACGCGTGCGCATCGGCGACCTGCGCATCCACGCGGTGCACGTGCGCGCGGCTGCCGGTGCGCCGCGTCCGCTGCCGCTCGTGCTGTGCCACGGGTGGCCTGACTCGTCCTGGCGCTACGAGAAGGTCCTCGACCTGCTCACCGACCCGGGCGCACACGGCGGTGACCCGGCCGACGCGTTCGACGTCGTGGTGCCCGACATGCCGGGCTACGGCTGGTCGGACGCGCCTGGCGCACCGCTCGACTCGATCGCCGTCGCGGGGCTGTGGGCGCGGCTCATGACCGCCCTGGGCTACGAGCGGTTCGGCGCCGTCGGCGGCGACATCGGCAGTGGTGTCAGCCGCTACCTCGCCCTCGATAACCCCGACCGGGTCGTGGCCGTCCACCGCACCGACGCCGGCTTGCCCGTCCCGGGCTCGCACGCCGACCTCTCCGAGGAGGAGCAGGCGTGGCTCCAGCGCGTGGCCGCCTGGGGTGCGAGCGAGGGCGCCTACGCGGCCATGCACCGCACGAAGCCCGACACCGCCGCTCTCGGGCTCACCGACTCGCCCGTCGGGCTGGCCGCGTGGATCGTGGAGAAGCTGCGAGCCTGGAGCGACTGCGGCGGGGACGTCGAGACGCGGTTCACCAAGGACGAGATCCTCACGAACGTCGCGACCTACTGGCACACCCGGACCATCGGCCCTTCCATGCGCATGTACGCGGAGAACGCCGCCATCCCGGTCGAGCAGCACGCGCGCCGCGTCGAGGTCCCCTCAGGCTTCGCGCTCTTCCCCGGTGACATCCTGCGGCCGCCGCAAGCCTGGCTGGAGCGCACCACGAACCTGGTCCGGCTCACCGAACCTGCGGCTGGCGGGCACTTCGCGGCGTTCGAGGTGCCGGAGCTGTTCGCGGCCGAGCTGCGGGACTTCTTCCGCCCCTACCGGTCCTGACGTCGCCGCAGGCCTGTCGAGGGACGTCCCCTCGACAGGCCCGCACGAGCGCCCGGGCGTCAGGACTTCGTGTCGCCCTCCGCCGGGTTGAAGCCGGTGAGCACGTCCTTGCCCCCGCCGACGAGGGCGTAGAGGTCGGCTCCGGTGCCGCCCTTGAGCGTGTCGTCACCCTGTCCGCCGATGAGGATGTCGTTGCCGCCCGCACCGTCGAGCTTGTCCGCGCCGTTGCGGCCGGCGAGGATGTCGGTGCCGCTCGTGCCGGTGAGCGTGTCAGCACCGCTGCCCGAGTCGGCGCCCACCTTGAGGGTCACGAGGGTGCTCGCGCTGTGCGACCCGTCCGAGACGGTGACGGTGACTACCGCGGTGCCGGACTTGCCGCTCGTACGCTTCACCGCCACCGTGCGGTTCGCGCCCGAACCACTGAAGACCACGCCGCTGTTGGGGACGAGCGAGGTGTTCGAGCTGCTGGCCTTGAGTGTCAGGGCGGAGGTCGCGGTGTCCGCGTCCGACAGGACCAGCTTGAGGGTGGCCGTCAGCGCGTCCGCCGACACGCTGCCCCCGGCGGCGACCGTCACCTTGGGCGGCGCCGCGGCCGCGTGCACCGTGAGGCTCACGGTCGTCTCCGCCGAGGTGTAGACGCCGTTGGTGGCGCGGTAGGTGAAGCTGTCCTGGCCGGTGAACCCGGCGGCCGGGGAGTAGACGAAGCCACCGTGGTCACTCAGCTGGAGCGTCCCGTGGGCCGGCTGCTGCTGGAGGAACGCGCGGAGGGCGACGCCCTTGGGATCGGTGTCGTTGGCGAGCACGCCCGGGTCGGCCACCGTGAGCGTCTTGCCGGCCGTGGCGGTGTAGGCGTCGGGCGCAGCGACCGGAGCGGGGGACTGCACGACTGTGATGCTGACGGGCACCGGCGCCGACCGGACTCCGGACGCGTCGACGGCCGTGTAGGTGAACCAGTCGCTGCCGACGTAGCCGGCGTCAGGGACGTAGGAGAACGACCCGTCCGCCCCGAACGCCGCCAGCTTCCCGTGCCCGGGCGCGGTGACGACGACTGCGTCCCGCAGCCTGGCGCCCGCGACGTCGTGGTCGTTGGCGAGCACGCCGTAGGCAGCCGGCTCGGTCTTGGCCCCGCGGTTGGTCGTCTTGTAGGAGTCGGGAGTGCCCAGCGGGGCGGGCGGCATCTGCGGCACCCCTGCGACGGTCACGTCCACCGGGCCCTCGCCGTGCATCGCGGGGATCGGGCTGGTCGTGCCCGTCGCCGGGTCGACGCGGAGGACGTCCGTGCTGGTGGCGAGCAGCAGCTTGCCGGCCGCGTCGACGGCCAGCCCGGTGCCGGCCTGCGGCTGCACCACGGGCGTGCCCGTCATCGTGGTCAGCGTGATGCCGGGGCGGTCGACGCGCACCAGCCGTCCCGGTGCCGTCACCGTGGGCGCCAGGTGCGCCACCAGGTCCCCGTCGGGCAGGGCCGCGAGCGACTGGATGGGCCCGGCGAGCGTCGTGATGGTCGAGGCGGAGGCCGGCGAGTCGGTGATGCGGTCGATCTTCGAGTCGTGCGACACGACGAGCGAGCCGTCGCGCTGGGGCACGAGGTTGGGCGAGTGGTCGGCACTGCTCTTGCCGGAGAGCAGGGTCTCGCTCAGCCAGGTGCCACTGGCGCTGATGTGGGTGACGCGTTCGAGCTCGTCGCCCGGCCACCAGCTGCCGACCCAGAGGGAGCCGTCCGCTGCCACGGCGATGTCGTTGGCATCCGCTCCGCTGCCGTGGTAGAAGCGGGACTGCTGGCCCGTCAGGTGGTCGATCTTGACCAGATCGAGGTAGACGGTGTTGCCCTCGACCGACTCGCTCGTCACGTAGAGGTCGCCGTTGGCGGCGGAGGCGACGTGGGGGTCGAAGCCCAGGTAACCACCCCAGGTGATGTTCGAGCGGGCGCCGGTGACCGGGTCGATGCGGTCGACTCCGGTGATGAGGGTGCCGAAGAAGTCGTGCCATTCCGTGGTGACGATGATGTCGCCCGGCTGGACCGCGGCGGTGGCGGCGTGGGCCGGCGCGCCGGGCGTGGCAGTGACGGCTGCCGCGGCCAGGGCCGCGACGACGAGCCCGCTGAGGGCGGGTCTGCGCATGGTCTCTCCTCGAGATGTGGTTGCTGTCGAGGAGATGCTGGGCCCGAGCGGTGGGAGTTGACCTGAGTAGGCGGTGCTCACGTCTCGGTCTGCAGCTGCTCGGATGCCTCGTCGCCGGGTGGGACGCCTGGCGGCGCGGCTCCTGGCTCGGGCATGCTGGCGCACGTCGTGGCGGCCATCCAGGTGCCGGCCGAGTACCTGTAGAAGGGGGAGCAGTGCACCGGGTTGATGGATCGGGGGACAGCCAGGGCTGTCACGAGGCGCAGCAGGGGGAGCGGCCTCACTCCCGTCCTGGCCGCCACGTGCTCCTGGATGTCGATGGCGAGATCAGGCTAGTGGACCACGGTGGTCCGGTCGGTGCACCCGTCGTGCTGGCGATCCACGGTCTCGGTGGCTCGGCGAGCACTGGGACCTCGTGCTGCCACTGCTCACCGCGGGGGTGCGCACGGTCGCTCTGGACCTGCCCGCGCACGGCGGCAGCCGCCCAGGCGCCGGACCTACGCTCGACGACGCCCAGCGGGTGGTGGCCGCCGTCGCCGATTGGGCAGCGCTCCACCAGCCGGTCACGCTGCTCGCACACAGCTTCGGTGCCACCGTCGCCCTCCGGTGGGCTGCGACTGCGCCGCAGCGAGTGTCGCGCCTGCTCGTCCTGGCTCCCCCGGTGCCGCGGGCGGCCCACTACGACCTGGGCATCGCCGCGAAGCAGCTGCTGCTCCGCCTGCCGGGCGTGGAGGGTGTCGTCTCGCGCCAGCAGCGAGCGGCATCCCCGCGCGAGCTCGTAGACAGGCAGCTGCGCCAGGCGACCCCGCACCCGGAGCGGGTGCCGGAGAGCGCGGTGTCGGCGTCGGCTGACGACGTCGCGCTGTGCCGAAGCCGTGGGTGGGAGCCTGAGGCGCAGCACCAGCAGTGGCGCATGATCCTGGAGACGATGACGCTGCTGCGCGACGGCGCGGCCTATGCCCGGTCGCTGGCCGAGCTGGACGTCCCTGGCGGGTGGCTGCACGGAGACGCCGACCCGTTGTCGCGCCTGACCGCCGCCCGTCGGCTGGCCGATTCGCAGCCCCGCTGGCCGTTCCACGTGATCGGCGGCGCAGGTCACGTGCCTCACGTCGAGCGGCCCCGTGAGGTCGCGGCTGAGCTGGACCTCCTGCTCCGCTGACTCGCAGGGTTCCCCGCGAGATCAGGCTGTGTAGTAGCCCGCCTCCAGGTCCTCGAGGAGGGTCGGACCGGTCGGCTCCCAGCCCAGCAGCGCACGCGTGGCGGCGCTGGACGCCGGCTGGTCGCCGCCGAGGAGCGCGCCGAAGACGCCCAGCTGGTCGGGGTCGACCGGTGATGCCGGGAGGCCGGTCTTGCGTGCGATGACGTCGGCGACGTCGCGCATGCGTACGCCTTCCTCCGCGACCGCGTGCAGCACGGAGCCGGCGGGCGCCTGCTCGATCGCCAGCCGGAACAGCCGCCCGGCATCGCTGACGTGCACAGCGGGCCAGCGGTTCTGCCCGTCGCCGACGTAGGCAGCCGTGCCGAGCTGACGGTCCAGGCCGACCAGCACGGCGATGAGCCCGTTGCGGTCGCCCTGACCGTGGACCGTGCGCGGCAGGCGCACGAGCCCGGAGCGGATGCCCTTCTGCGAGAGGGCCAGCACTGCGTTGGCCGTGCGTGCGCGGGCGCCTGCGGGGCCCTCGGGATCCAGCGGATCGGTCTCGGTGGACAGGGTCCCCAGGTTGGTCGGCGTGCCGGAGGCGGCGAAGAACGCCTTTCCCGTGAACTGCAGGGCGGACGCGAGCTTCTCGAGCAGGCGCACCTCGTTGTCGATCGTCTCGTCGAACTCGGCGAAGTCGAGGGTGAACGCGAGGTGCGCGCTCGCGTCCGCGCGCACCGCCTGCGCGACGATGAGGTCGTGGTCGAGCATGTCGCCGAGCACCGGCGTCGCGCCGAGCGCGCGCAGCTTGTCGGCCGACGCGGTCGACCGGGCCAGCCCTGCCACCTCGTGACCTGCAGACACGAGCTCTCGTGTGAGGGCCGATCCGATCCACCCGGACGCCCCGGTGACGAAGACGCGCATGTCCAGCTCCTACCGTCGGTGGCTCGTGGGTTCGAGCCGTCGGTGATGTGACTCGGTCACATCGTACGACAGCGATGGGTCTCGGTCACATCACGTAGGCTGGTGCCTGTGGCCCGATGGCAGCCGGATGCGCGAGGCAGGTTGCTGCTGGCCGCCGTGGACCTGTTCACCGAGCAGGGCTATGACGCGACGACGGCCGCTCATATCGCCCAGCGCGCCGGGCTGACCAAGACGACTCTGTTCCGGCTGTTCGCGGACAAGCGCGAGATCCTCTTCCAAGGTCAGGCGGCGCAGGTGTCGACCGCAGCTGCGGGGGTGTCCTCGGCACCGGAGGGGGCCTCAGCCGTCGATCTGCTCCACTGCGGTCTGCAGGCGCTCTGCGCCGAGCACGTGCCCGAGCAGCAAGAACTCGGCCGGAGGATCAACTCCCTCATCGCCACGAGCGAGGAGTTGCAGGAGCGAGCCGCCTTCAAGCGCGCGACCATCGCTGCAGCGCTGTCGGCCGCGATGGCCGCGCGCCTCCAGGACCCGCGGCAGGCGGTGCCGCTGGCCGATGTCGGTGTACGCGCCTACTACGACGGCTTCGCGGCGTGGACCGACGCTCGACGCGCCGAGGGACTCGCGGAGGTCGTGCTCGACGAGCTCGACGGGCTGCTGAGCTCGCTCCGCTCGGCCTTGACCGGCGTGACGCCGTCCGCCGGGCAAGTCCGCCGTCGAGTCCGGTCGGTGCGATGAGGGCCGGGGGACCGAGCGTCGGGTGTTGCCGGCTCTGAGTTGTGCCTGCGCGTGCGGCTCGAGGGGATACGGCAATTCGGCAATTCGCCCATGACTTCCTGCCTCGCGGATCCGGGGCAGTTCTTCGATCGACGAGGCAGAGTCGATGAGTTCGCTTGAACCTGTCAAGAATGAGCCCGAGGGGATCACCCCTAGGGAGGGTTTATCTGCCTGGTCGGGACCCGTTCGGAAGCTGTTCTAGGGACCTGACCTGCGCAGATGCACGCAACGTGCTGAGGAAGTCACTGATCAAGGACGTGTTGGTCGTTGAGCCAGGGGTATCCACGTGTTGTTCCTTTCAACGACGAGCACGGAGGACGAGATGGGAATCGGCATCAGCATTCTGCTGATCGCAGCGGGGCTGATCCTGGCGCTGGCGGTCGACGCCACGGTCGCTGGGCTCGACATCCACACAGTGGGCTGGATCCTCGCCGCAGCCGGCGTCCTCGGCCTCGTGCTGGAGTTCGCGCTCTTCGCTCCGCGCCGCCGTGTCGCTGGCCCCGTCGTCGAGCGCGAGGTGGTTGCTCCCACGACCCGGACGGTCGTGGAGGAGCGCCAGGTGCCGCCCGCCTACTGACCGGCGCGCACACGTCCTTCCCCACCACTTACCCCGGAGGTCTCCATGGTCACCCTGCTCTACATCGTCGGCGTCATCCTCTTCATCCTCGGCATCATCGGCTTCTTCACGCACGCCGTGGGCCTGGGCGTCGGCGCGATCATCGTCGGCGCGGTCATCATCCTGGTGTGCAAGTTCGTCGTCGGCCCGCGCGGCGGAGCGACGATCTAGCCAGGTAGCACCCGCAGCAGGTCACTGCAGCGAGGGCCGCTCCGCGAGGGGCGGCCCTCGCTGCGTACCTGCGCTGTCGCGGCGGCGAGGAGGAGTGGTGCGCTGCGAGGTCGCGACACCCGGTATGCTTGTCAGGCGCCGTTGCGGTGGCGCACGCGCCCGTAGCTCAACGGATAGAGCATCTGACTACGGATCAGAAGGTTAGGGGTTCGAATCCCTTCGGGCGCACACTGTGTCGAGACAGTAGGCGCAAGGCCCTGACCAGCGGAAACGCCGGTCGGGGCCTTCGTCTGCCACGCTGCGGCCCCCCTCGTCCGACGGCCACGGTGACGTCCCGCTCCATCACCGGTGCGGCGGTCGGAACCCGATGGCGGCCGCTTGCGACATCGACGTGGGCCGCGCGCCGAGGCCGGCCGTCGGCATCGCGACCGGGTGTGGGTCGCAGACGTACGCGACGGTGGCCACTGCAGCGGCAGCCGCCGCCGCAGACACCCGCAAGAGGACGGCGGAGCAGGCCGGCTCAGCACGCCGCGGTCGAACCCCTGCTGCTCGCACGTTCAGCCTGCGAACGGGTGGTCGACGACGTACTTCCAGCTGCCGTCGGGCTGTCGGCGGACGACCTCTGCCGTGGTGCCGTGCAGGGCGAGGGGAGCTCCGTCGCTGTCATGGGCGCCGTCGAGCTCGAAGGTGATGCTTCCCAAGGCGATGTCGCCGTGGACCAGCCAGTGACGGGGGCTGAAGCGCAGGGAGCCGCCCAGCGCCAGGAACGCGTCGAGCGCAGCTTCGATCGCTGTGTGACCCCGCAGCGGCTCTGCGCCGGGTGCGGGGACAAGCACGGCGTCGGGTTCGTACATCTGCACCAGCCGTGCCAGGTCGCCTTCGTTGAAGGCCCTGCACCACTGGTCGTTCAAGTCGGCGGGGTCGGTCGGTGTGCCCATCGTGAGGTCCCTCGTGGTAGTGGTAGTAGGTGGACTGATCGGTCGGCGGTCAGGGTCGGCGTGTGCCGTGGACCTTCGCGGCGCGCCGGGCGTAGATGCGGGGTGCGATGCGCGGCACGAGCATCCGCGGCACGCGAGGGGCGCCGGAGAGCATGGCGGCCAGCACCTCGGGGTCGCCCTCGTACATGAACATCCCGAAGACCAGGGGCAGGTCGCGCTTGCCCACCGAGCCGGCGCCGGCCTCGCCGATCGCCCGCCACTCCTGCTCGGTGAGGTAGGCAGCGGCGAGCGGGAGGAGGAGGCGCTCCTCCGCGTCGAGGTGCTCCGCGAGCAGCGCATGCAGGTCCTGCAGCGCCGCGACGAGGAGGTCGCGGTCCGCGGCGTCCGCACGGCGTACCCAGGCCTGGCGCGACTCGCCGACCCGCGCGAGGGTGCGGTCGATGCCGTCGTGCTGAGCCTCGGCCTCGTCGAGCAGGGCGACCGCGGAAGCCGGGAGCCTCGGGCGCAGAGCCGGCCACAGCAGCTCGTCCTCCCCGGCGTGGTGGTGGTGCAGCAGGTCGCAGAGCAGGGCCAGGTGGCGCTCGACGGCGCGGGCGGCCGCCCGTGAACCGGCGGGCACGCGGGCGACGGCTGCCGGCGCGAGGCGGAACTCGCGCAGCATCGCGGTGTGCACCACCAGCATGTCGCGCACGTCGACGAGAGCGGGCTCGGTCTCGCGCACGGTCACGACGGCCGGGCGCTGGCCGGGGCAGGTCCAGTCCGCTCGTGCGACGTCCCACCAGCACTGCGAGCTGTGGCCGTGGACGGTCTGGGCGGTGTCTGTCGTTCTGTTGTCCATGCCCACGAGGTTGCCGCGGGGCGCGCCGCGCGCCCATCCCAACAATCTGGGGTCTTCGGCTGACCAACGACGTGTCAGCGCTGGTCCAGTTCCTCTCGAGGCTCTGCGCGATGGTGCGTTCCGGCAGGCTGACTCGTGCTTCCGGCGCTACGCGCAGCTCTCCGACGCCGAGGCCCTCGACGTGGTGGCGGGATTCTGGCTGCAGGTCGACGAACCGAACCTCCTCCAGCCACGTCCTGCCGACCTGCGGGCGGGCGTCGGTGGTGCTCGAGGAGGTCCGTCGGTGCTCAGCCCTCGGACAGCTCGGCGAACGCCCGCTTCACGTCGCGGTACCACCCCATCGACCTCCGGGGGTGCCGCCAGCGGCTCTTCATCTCGTTGCGCGCGCCCAGGTGCGTCACATCCCCGGCCTGCTCGGCCTCCTTGAGGTGGCGGTCCTGCGCCTTGATGACGTCGTCGGCGGACTCGCCCCGGTGCTCGAAGCCGCACGGGCCGCCGAGCTGCTTGCAGGTCATGGTCTTCACGGCTGTCTCCTGCCTGGTAGTGGATGCTGCTGCTACGACGGTGGTCGAGCGCCGGGTGTGACCGGCTCGCACTAGTCCCGCGGTGAGTCGTCCTGCCGGCGGCGTACCGTACGCAGGACCTCCTGGTCGGCGCGGAACGTGAGGGAGCGGACCACGCCCGCGGCGACCGTGAAGTCGAAGACCACCTTCGCCTCGCCCACGTGGAACCAGGCCGCCCCGGGACGGGCGTCGACGAAGACCGGGAGCGCCGCCCGGGCGGCGCCGTCGAAGAAGTTCGCCACCTCGCGCTGGCCCTCGATGCGACGAGGTGTGCCCATGAGGATCGCGGCGTCGTCCGCGGTGACGACGACGTCCGGCGCGAGCAGCTGCATCAGCCGGTCGAAGTCGCCGTTGCGCGCGGCCGCCAGGAAGGCGTCCACCACCTCCCAGTCGGCCAGCCGGTCCTCAGGCGCCGGCTGCCGCACCTTCGCGCGTGCCCGGGAGGCCAGCTTGCGCGCGGCGACCGGCGTCGTGTCCAGCACCGCGGCGATGGTGGGGAACTCGAAGCCGAAGCTGTCGTGGAGCACGAAGGCGACTCGTTCGGCCGGGGAGAGCCGGTCGAGGACCGCATGAAGGGCGACTCCGACGGTGTCGGCCAGCACCACGTCGTCCGCGGGGTCGGCCGCCGGCTCGGGGGGACTGGACACCGGAGCGGACTTCACCGCCCGGAGCCTGTCGAGGCACAGCCGGGTGGTCACCGTGGTGAGCCAGGCGGGCAGGTTCTCGATCTCCGACTCGACCGCGTGCAGCCGGAGCCACGCCTGCTGCACGACGTCCTCGGCCTCGACGGGGTCGCCGAGGACGCGGCTGGCGAGTCCCACCAGGCGCGGCCGCTCCGCCGCGAACGACTCCGTGCGGTCCATCGGGCTCCTCCAGGTCTGCGTCGTCGACACACACCCTCGACGAGCAGGCGGCCGGAGGTGTGACCGACTCGCCGGGTCAGCCCGAGCGCGTCACCCCTAGCTCGTCACCCCGAGCGCGTCGTCGAGCCCGACGAGGCGGAGCAGTCTGCGCACGCCGCCGTGCGCACCGACGACGCGCAGGGGAAGACCTCGGCGCCCCGCCACCACAGCCAGCTCGTCGACGAAGCGCACCAGGGTCAGGTCCGCGAAGCTCACCTGCTGGACGTCGATGACGAGGGGCGCTTCCCAGGCAGCGGCCTCGAGGCGCTCCATGGCAGCTGCCAGGCACCCTGCGCTCGCGATGTCGATCTCGCCGGCGAGCTCGACGCTGAGCGCCACGGGGTGCCTGTCCACCACGACGGCCCGGCAGGAGCTGGCTGCCGGTGCCGACGGAGCGCTGCACGTCCCGGTGATGCGGTAGGCCGAGACCGTCGTCTGCATGGCTCCAGCCTGCCGCGTGCGCCTTGCGGCTCTGCTGTCCATGACGTTGCGGTTCCGTGACGGCTGCGCGGGGCGGACCGGCGCAGCGGGTCGTCACACGATCGCAACAGCACCGTGCGAGGAGCTGCAAAGGGCGGTGGGAATCCTCCGAGCACCAGGACAGGAGACGGAGATGAGCATGTACGAGTGGATGCTGCCCATGGAGGCTGCGCCGCCCCAGGACGCCGACACGCTCCTCGCGCTGCGGACGAGGGAGCGGCTGCGGTCGGACCCTGTCACGAAGCGCGCGCGGCTCCGGGTGAGTGCGTGTGCCGGCGTCGTCGTCCTCCGCGGAAAGGTCCCGGACCGTGCGGTCCTCGCGGCCGCCAGCCGCATCGCGGTCGAGACCCCGGGCGCTCGCGACGTGAGCAACCAGGTGCGCTTCCCGCGTGACGCCTGGCCCGAGGTCGACGGTGGATGAGCTCACCCCGGAGCACGGGCCGGCCCTCGGCACCTGACGCGGTCCAGTGGCGCGCCTTCCGGTCGTTCGCGAGCGCTCAGGCGGCGCACTCCGCCGGTGACTCGGCCTTCGCCGTCGCGCTGGCGCACAGCGTCTTCGTCGTCGCGCCGACCGGTGCGCAACAGACGAGGACGGTCTTCTGCCTGGTGCTGACGATGGTGCCCGTCGCCCTGCTCCTGCCGTTCCTCGGTCGGGTGCTGGACCGCGGCGGTCTCGAGCCGCGACACGTGCTCGCGGTCTGCGGTGGGGCGCGCGTCGCCCTCGTCGCGCTGCTGCTCGCGGCGTCGGGTCCGTCCCTGCTCGCGGGAGAGGGCCCGCTGCTCGCGGAGGCCTTTGCGTTCGCTCTCGTCCTCGCCGTGCGCGTCGCCTCCCGGGCGCACGGCATCGTCCGTGCGGCGTGCGTGCCGTGCTACCAGCCGGTGCGGTGGACCGGAGGCCGAGCCAACGCGACGCTCTCCGCCGTGGCCTCCGCGGGAGGTGCCGCCGGCGCCGGCGCAGCGGTCGTCGGTCCGTTCGTCACGGGACTCCCGGTCCTCTGCTGGGCAGCAGCGGCGTACGCCTGCAACGCCGTGCTCGCCGGAGCCCTGCCCCCGCGTACGAGCCCGAGCCGGCGCGCGCCGGGTGGTCGCCGAGGAACCGGTCGGTACGCTCAGCCCGCCGAGGTCGCGGCGGTCGGCCTCGCCACCGCCGGGGTCCGGTGGGCGGTCGGCTCCACGACCTTCGTGCTCGCGCTGGCGCTGCGTACCCAGCCCGCGGTGCTCTCCCTCGCTGCTGCCGCTGCCGCGTGCGGCGCCGCCCTCGGGACCGTGGTGGGCGGGGTGCTGCAGCGGCGGGCGGCCGAGCAGCTGTCTGCACCCGGCGTACTCCTCGCGGTCGGCCTCGCCGCCGGCTGCGCAGCCTCGGGGCCCGACCTGCCGCGAACGCTGCTGCTCGCCGCGACCGTGGGGCTCGCCAGCTCGGTGGCGAGGCTCGGCTTCGACAGCACCGTCCAGCGGCGGGTGCCGGACGCGGCGCGGGGCGGGCTCATCACGCGCTGGGAGGGTGCCTTCCAGCTCGCGTGGGTGGCCGGCGCGGCGACCAGCACGCTGGTGACGGGGCTCCCAGCGGCGATCGGCGTGCTGGCCGTCGTGGCGTCCTCGGCCGCGCTCGTCGCGCTGCGCCGCGGTGGGGCCCGCCGGCCGTGCGCGGGTGGATCAGCGGGCGTGCCGCGCGACGAGCGATGCGTAGTCACCGGGCGCGAGCGGCCGGTCGGTCAGGGTCCCGTCGGCCAGCTGGGCCTGCACCGGTCTGCCCTGACGGGTGAGGAGGACGCGGTCGACGCCCGGCACCGAGGCCGCGGTGAGGACGACCTGGCCCACCGCCAGGGGACCCTGGTCTCCGACGGCCGCCACGTCCTGCCCCTGCAGGTCCACCGTCGCGGTCCGCCCTGCCACCTCGGCCACCGCCAGGTGCAGGGCGGGCGGCAGCGCGGTGTCGAGCCCCTGGGCGCGCTGCTGGCCCGTCGGGCCGCTGGACAGCGCACCCACCACGGCACCCAGGTTGCGTGCGGTCGTCGTGCCGCCCTGCTGGACCGGCACACCGACGAGCTGGTCGTCGCGCACGAAGTAGACCGTCGGCACGCCGGGCAGCTCTTGCTCCCGAGGCGAGGTCGACGGTGTCGCGCTCCCGGTGGCGCCGCTCAGCAGTCCGTAGGGCACGTCCTGCCGGTCGACGCGGTGGACGTCGCCGGCGGACGGCACGCCGCAGCCGGCGAGGACCGCGGTCACGACGACGCCGGTGAGTACGCGGGTGCAAGGTCTCATGCGTCCGCCCGCGGCAGCCGCACGGTGAAGCGGGCGCCGCCGCCCGGTCGTTCCGAGCACCACACCGCTCCGCCGTGCGCCTCGGCCGACTCCCTCACCAGGGCGAGGCCGAGCCCGCTGCCCGACGTGGACCCGCGCGCCCCCTTCAGGGTCGCGAAGCGCTCGAAGACGCGGTCCCGTTCGTGCGGCGGCACACCGGGACCTGCGTCGTCGACGGAGAGCAGGACGTCGTCGCCGTCGGCGTCGATGACGACGGCGACCGCGCCGCCGCCGTGCCGCTGGGCGTTGTCCAGCAGGTTGGCGACGGCTCGGGCCAGCACCCGGGGGTCGCCGGTCACCGCCTGCGGGCCACGGGCGAGCAGCAGCTCGGGCGGCTGGCGCCGGTCGGCGAGCAGCTGGCGCACCAGGTCGCGCAGGTCGAAGGTGCGGCTCTCGCCCCGCAGGGCGGCGGGGTCCGCACGCGAGAGCGCGATGAGGTCCTCCAGCAGCGTGCGCAGCCGCGCCAGCTCCTCCTCGACGAGCGTGAGGGCCGTGCGGCCGGCGGGCGAGAGCTCGTGCTTGCGGGCGACGAGCAGGTCCACGGACCCGACCAGTGTCGTGAGCGGGGAGCGCAGCTCGTGGCTGACGTCCGCGGCGAACCGTGCGTCGCGCTCGATCCGCTGCTGCACCGCGTCGGCCATCGAGTTGAAGCTGGCCACGATCGTCGAGAGCTCGGGGTCGTCGGTGTCGGGCAGGCGGTGCGAGAGCTCGCCGCTCGCGATCGCGGCCGCGGTGCTGGCCAGCGGGTCGAGCGGGCGGAGCACGGCGCGGCCGCTCCAGGCGCCGAGCGCGGCCGAGAGGACCGTGGCGGCGGCGGCACCGCTCGCCAGGACGAGCGCGAGCGTGCGCAGGGTCTGCTGGAGCTCCTGCTGCGGGCGCACCTCGTAGACCTCGGCGTCGACGGCCGGCAGGGGGACGCCGACGACGAGGCTGGGCGCGCCGAGCACGCGGGCCGGGACGACGGCCACGCTCTGGCCCCGCACCGCCTCCACCAGCTCGCGCGGCAGCGATCGGGAGTCGACATCGAGGGAGCTGGAGTACCACGAGCCCTGCCGGTGCAGCAGCAGCGCGGTGGCGCCGCGGCTGTCGAGCGCGGCGAGGGCCTCGGAGGGACGGACCCCCGCCGTGCGCAGCTGCGCCTGCAGCACGGCAGCGTCCAGGTAGGTCTGGCGCAGCACCGTGCGCTGGCGCTGGTCGAGCAGGAAGGTGCGCGCGAGCTCGTACGTCGCGCCCGCCGACAGGACGGCCACCGCCAGGCCCGCGACCGCGGACGCGAGCGCCTGCCGACGGCGCAGGCTGCGCGGCCACCTCCGGGCGGCGGGCAGCCTCACGCCGGGTCGAGGCGGTAGCCGAGGCCGCGCACCGTCACGATCACCCGTGGCGAGCCCGGGTCCTCCTCGACCTTGGTGCGCAGCCGCCTCACGTGCACGTCGACGAGGCGCTCGTCACCGAAGAACCCCTGGTCCCACACCTTGTCGAGCAGGGTGCCGCGACTGAGCACCTGCCGCGGCACCGCGGCCAGCTCGCAGAGCAGGCGGAACTCGGTGAGCGTCAGGTGCACCTCCTCGTCGCCGCGGCGCAGCTCGCCGGCCGCCGGCGACAGGACGAGGTCGCCGTCGGCGCGCCGCGCGAGCACCAGGTCGCCGGGCAGCGCAGGAGCGGGGTCCGGACGCGCTGCACGGCGGCGCAGGGCGCGCAGCCGGGCGGTGATCTCCTTGACCTGGAACGGCTTCGTCACGTAGTCGTCGGCTCCCGCCTCGAGCCCCGCGACGATGTCGTGCGTGTCGGACCGGGCGCTGACCACGATGACCGGGGCGTCGCTCGAGCGCCGGACCTCCCGGATGCAGGTGAAGCCGTCCATGCCGCCGAGCATCAGGTCGACGATGAGCATGTCGGCCGGGGCGCTGCGCATCTGCTCGACGGCGGACTCGCCGCTCGGTGCCTCGCGGACGTCGTAGCCCTCGTCCTCGAGGGCCAGCCGCAACATGGCGCGGATCCTGTCGTCGTCCTCGACGATCAGGATCTGCTCGGCCACCTCTTCATGCTGCCACGCGCGTCCTGGGTCCGACATCTCCGGCGCGGAGCCGTCACACAACTGCAAAGGAGACGACCTGGTCACCGCAAAGCCGCTCTCGCAGGCTCGTCCTGTGAGCACGACCAGGAACCATGACCGTCCAGCCACCGCGCCCGGCGACGACGCCGAGCGCGGTGACCGGATCCTGGTCGTGCTCCGCCAACTTCCGCTCGACGACGAGGTCCCTGAGCTGCGCTGGCGCCTCCGCGAGGCCGTGCTCGGCGGGGCACGGACCGTCGTGGTCGACATGCGCGGCGTCCAGCGGCTCAGCTCCGGCATGATGTCCGCCCTGCTGACGACGCACCGGCTCTGCCGCGTACGCGGTGGGCACGTGGAGCTCGTGGACTGCGAGCGGCCGGTCGTGGAACTGCTCTACCGCACCGCGCTGTGGCGGGTGTTCCCGCTGCGGCTGCGCTCCGAGAGCGCGACGACCGTGCGCCGCACGACGGCGAGCTGACCGCCCGCAGTCGCTGGCCGGAGCCCGAGCCTCAGGCAGCAGGTGCGCTGACATCACATCGCTTCCTTGACGCCCCGACGCACGAGCCACCAGTTCATGGGGTAGCTGGTGGCGAAGCCGATGCACATGCCGACCTGCATCAGGAACCAGTAGGCAGGGGATGCGGGTCTGAGGTGCGGGTCGGGGAACAGAGCGAGCGACATCACTGCCATCCAGCCGAAGAGGCCGACCTCGAAGGCGGTGAGCGAGAGGACGTCAGCCTTGGTCGCGACCGCGAGGCCACGGCGCAGGCCCAGTCCACGCATCGGCGCGATCGCGAAGTACTGGAACAGCACGCCGAGCAGCAGTGCGAGCAGGAAGTCGCCGGCGTACTCGGCCAGCAGCGCTGAACCGGCGAGCTGCAGTCCGAGCAGGAAGACCACCGTCTCCGCAGCTATGTCGCCCAGCGTGCAGCCCGCCCCGCAGTGCGTAGTGCCCACCGCGACCGCCGCCCAGAACGGCTTCTCGGGCATGCCGCCTGCGTCGTCCGCCCGGTGCGTCGCGGCCCTGCCCCACGCGCGGTAGGCCCAGGTGGCCAGCGGCCCTGCGTACAGCGCGGTGATGGGCCACACCCACTCCATGACGGCCATGTGCTGGCGCCAGCCGCGTACGCGGATGTCCCACACGATCTCGGCAGCACAGGTGAGCGCGCTCAGTAGCGCCACCCAGGCCAGGACATCGAGCCACGTGGGCACCACCGCTGGGCCTCCGTCCTGTCGCGCATCACCATTGACCGGTGCATACCACCAACTGATGCTGTTTAGCACATGTGTGGCCGGGCAGCCTCCATCCACGAGTGAGCGCAGCACCAGGAGGAGAGGATGCACCGCGGAACGGTGGTCGTGACGGGTGCCAGCGGGGGAGTGGGGCGTGCGACCGCGTGCGCCTTCGCCGAGCGGGGCTGGGACGTCGCCCTGCTGGCCCGCGGGCAGCAGGGTCTCGACGCGGCGGCGGCCGAGGTGCGCAGTGCCGGCGTCCGCGCACTCCCTGTCGTCGTGGACATGGCCGACTGGCCCGCTGTGTCCGCGGCAGCCGAGCGCGTCGCCCAGGAGCTCGGCACGCCGCGCGTGTGGGTCAACGTGGCGTTCACCAGCGTGTTCGCGCCGTTCCGCGAGATCGCGATGGAGGAGTTCCGGCGCACCACCGAGGTCAGCTACCTGGGATACGTGCACGGCACCCGCGCTGCGCTGGACCTCATGTCGCCCGTCGAGGGCGGCGTCGTCGTCCAGGTCGGGTCGGCCCTCGCCTACCGGGGGATTCCGTTGCAGACCGCCTACTGCGGCGCCAAGCACGCCATCCAGGGCTTCAACGAGGCCCTGCGCTGCGAGCTGCTCCACGAGGGCAGTGCGGTGCGCACGACGATGGTCCAGCTCCCGGCCGTCAACACGCCGCAGTTCGACTGGGTCCTGAGCCGGCTGCCCCGCCACCCGCAGCCGGTGCCGCCGATCTACCAGCCCGAGGTGGCGGCGCGCGCGGTCGTCCTGGCCGCACAGCACCCGGGTCGGCGCGAGTACTACGTCGGGCCCAGCACCGTCGCGACGATCCTCGGTGACAAGCTCGCGTCCGGACTGCTCGACCGCTACCTCGCCCGGACCGGCTGGGTGTCGCAGCAGACCTCCGAGCCCGCACGCCCCGGCCGTCAGGCGAACCTGTGGGAGGCCGCCGACGGACCCGACGGTCACGACCACGGTGCCCACGGCTCGTTCGACTCCCAGGCGAAGTCCCGCTCGTGGCAGGCCGAGCTGAACCGCCTGCCGTGGCTCCTCTCCGGCGCGGTGAACCTCGTCGCGGCGGCGGTGGCCGGAGGGCAGATGGTGGCGAAGGGACGGCGCGACTTCGCCGCTGCGCTCCTGGGCCGGCCGCACCCGTGAGCGCGTCCGCCGCCAGCTCGCACGACCCCGGGTGCAACCCCTCCGCGTGGATGCACCGCCTCGTGCTGGCCGGTCTCGCCGTCGTGGGCGCCGCCGTCGCCGGCTACCTGACGCTCGTCGAGACCGACGTGCTCAGCCACGCCTGGGACCCCTTCACGGGGGACGGGTCCGACCGGGTGCTCCACTCGTCGTTCTCCTCCAGCCTGCCCTTCCCCGACGCGGGCCTCGGCCTGCTGGCCTACCTCGCGGAGGTCGTGCTCGCACTCGTGGGTCCGGAGGACCGGTGGCGCCGGATGCCGTGGGTGGTCCTCGTCTTCGACGCCGTGCTGCTGGGTGCCGCCACCGGCGGCCTCGTCCTCCTGGTCGTCCAGGCGGCGGTCGTGCACCACTACTGCACCCTGTGCCTGGTCTCGACCGGCATCTCGGTGACTGCTCTGGGGCTGAGCCGGCTGCGTGAGTCGCGCGCGGCGCTCCGTCGGCTTCGGCAGCAACCCCGTGCGGATCGGGTGGATGCTCTGCTCCACTGGCCAGGGACGGCTCCTCCGGTGGGCGCTGTGCGGATCGCCGAGGCCCGTGCCATGACCGCCGCGTCGCTCACCGCGCTCGACGGGGCTGCGCTCGTGGTCCTACCGATCAGCGCGTACGCGTTCACCGAGCCGGGCGTTGACGCGGTGTGGCGCGACCTGGTCCTCGGGACCGCGCTCGTCCTGTGGGGAGTCGCGGGGCTGCGGGCGCCTCTCCGGGCGCGACGCAGCGGGGGAGGAACCCTCCTGGCCGGGGGAGTGCTCATCGGGTCCGCACTCCTGTTCGACGGGCAGCCCGACGGTGTGCTCGCGCTCCGGTGGTGGACGGAGGTCTCTGCAGGTCTCGTTGCGCTGGTGGCCGGAGGGACTCAGCTCCTCAGCACCGCGTGGGCGCGTCACCTGGTGCGACAGCGCGGCATCCCTGGCCGGTAGGGTTCGGGTCAGCTGTCCCAGGCGACCGGGCCAGCGTCTTCGGGCGCCTCGCCGGTCACTCGGGAGAGGGCGGCCATGGCGAGTCGCAGGTGCTGGCGCTCCTCGGGATCGAGCTGACTCAGGATCTCGCGGAGCTCGCGCTTGCGGTACTCGGTCATCCGCCGCAGCAGCCCGCGGCCCGCGGGCGTGAGCGAGAGGCGCAACGCTCGACGGTCCGACTGCTCCACTTGCCGGTCGATGAACCCTTTGCGCACCAGGCGGTCCACGAGACGCGTCGCCGTCGAGGTGTCGACGTCGAGCTCTGCGGCGAGCTCGGAGAGGCGCAGCGCGCCTCGGCCGCGCAAGAGCACGAGCGCGCGCAGCTGGGGCAGTGTCGCGTCCGTGGCGTGTGCCGCGAGCGATCGAGCCGCAATGCCCACCAGCACGCGGCCGCCGTTGATCACGACGTCCAGGTCGTCGTCGTCCATCCAGACACTCTCTCAGGTCGAGTGCCCAGCGTTGCACACATGCACACGTGGGCATTCCGTGGACGAGCGATCCAGCAGTGAGCTCACCCGAGCCGGTGCGTCCCGCGCAGGCAATGTCGTCTCGCCGCTGCGGGGCGTGTGCACGAGAGGGGCGGAGCTCCCCCGGCGCACGACACGGTGACACCGCGGCCGCGGGCACGTCAGCCCGCGAAGGGGTGGTCGACGACCTACCTCCACGTGCCGTCGGGCCGCCGGCGGACGACCTCGGCCGTGGTGCCGTCGAGAGGGGCTGGCGAGGGATGAGGCCGAGCGAGCCGCCCAGGCTGGGGAACGCGCCGAGGGCCGCTTCGATGGCGGCATGGCCTCGCAGCGGCTCGGCGCCCCGATGCAGGGACGAGGACGGCGTCGGACTCGTACATTCCCACCAGCCGCGGCAGGTCGCCTTCGTTTCGGTCGGAAGCTCATGGCGGCGGGCCCGGGCACCAGTGGTCTCAGGTGGACAGGGTCGGCGTGTGCCGTGCACCTTCGCGGCGCGTCGGGCGTAGATGCGGGGCGCGATGCGCGGCAGGAGCAGCCGCGGCAGCAGGGGCGCGGCGGAGAGCCTCGCTACGGCGCCGGCCTCACCGACCGCCCGCCACTCCTGCTCGGTGAGGTACGCACGCAGCGCCGACGCGGAGGAGCGCCTCCTGCTGCCGCGGTGGTGGTGGAGCAGGTCGCAGACGAGCGCCAGGTGGCGGTCGACGGCGCGGGCGGCGCCCTTCGCGCCGTCGGGTCCCCGGGTGACGGCTGCCGGGGGAGGAGGGTCGGGCGCTGGCCGGGGCAGCTCCAGTCGGCCGGGTGGGAGGCGCGCCCATCCCGGAAGTCCGGGGACTTGTGGCGGACCACCTCCTCCCGGGGGGCAGATCGCGCACCATGGTTCCATGGCGAACCGGACCCGACGGACCGTGCACGAGCAGCTCCGCGACGCGCTCGGCGCTGAGCTCGACCTGCCCTCACTCGCGCAGACGGTCTACTCCGTGGTCGCCCGCCGCGTCGCCTACGACTTCGCATGCTTCGCCACCACCGACCCGGCCACTGGCCTGATCACCGGCGCCTCGAAGACGCGCTCGCTCGGCATCGGAGACGAGGAGTTCGCGGCGGCGGAGTACGGCGGACCGGACCTCAACAGCTTCGCCGAGATCGCGCGGCGGCGGCTGCCGGCCGGGGCCCTCTGGCTGGACACCGGCGGGCACCCGGAGCACTGCCGCCGCCACCGCGACTTCATGGCACCCCGCTTCGGCTTCACCGACGAGCTGCGCGTCGTCTTCTCCGCCAGAGGTGCGAGCTGGGCGGCCCTGGCCCTCTACCGCGGGCCGGGGGATCCTCCCTTCACGGGCCCGGACGTGCAGGAGCTGGGCGCGGTCAGCGAGCTGGTCGCCGAAGCCGTTCAGCGCAGCCTGTTCCGCAGCGGTCCGGGTCCCCGCACGGTGCAGAGCGCGGACCCGACGGCCGGCCCGGCCGTGCTCGTCATCGACAGCTCGGACCGCGTCACCCACCTCACGCCGGCGGCCCGCGCGGCGGTCGACGAGCTCGGCGGATGGGACCACGGCTCCCTCCCGGCCAACCTGCTGGCCGTCATCGCCAGCACCCGGTCCCGGGGCGAGCACACCGACACGCGTGCCCGAGCAGCGACCGGACGGTGGCTCAGCCTGCGAGCCGCGCCGCTCGCAGGTCCCGAGTCCTCCGGCGAGGTCGTCGTGACCGTCGAGCCCACGCCGCGCACGGCGCTCAGTCGCCTCTCCCTCGCCGCGCACGGGCTGACCACCCGCGAGGAGGACGTCGCGCTCCTCGTGCTGCAGGGCGCCAGCACGGCGACGATCGCCGCCGACCTGCACCTGTCGCCGCACACCGTGCAGGACCACCTCAAGGCCGTCTTCGCCAAGCTGGGCGTCACGAGCCGCCGTGAGATGACCGCGCGCCTCGTCCTCGACTGATCGGCTCAGGTCACCGCTGCTCCAGCGGATGACCGCTCAGCTGGTGGACGACGCGCCCAGCCCGCGGATGACGCCGACGACGTCGTCGAGCAGCCCGACCGGGCACCCCCAGTAGTCGTAGATGCCGCCGCGAGCGCGGTTGCTGCCGCATACGACGAAGACCCCGGTCCCCAGGCGCGTCTTCAGCTCGCCCGCGAGCCAACCGACGAAGCCGCTGTTGTCCACGCCGGCCGGGAAGTGGAACGACACGAGGCCGAAGCGCTCGCGCCCGGCGTCCTGCACGTCGTCGCGCACCAGGGCGCTCCACGAGTCCTCGTCGCGCACCACCGCCAGCGTCGCTGCGCTCAGCTGGGGCGGCTCGTCGAGCGGCGTCTCGGCGAAGGACCACACCCCGTCGAAGACCGTCATCTCGGCCCGTGCGAGGACCGAGCGCAGGCGCGCGTGCGTCTGCTCGGGCGTCTCACGGCTGATGCTGACCACTGCTGCTCCTCGGGACGAACGGGTCGTCGCGCACCTCACCGGCGTACCAGCTCTCGAGCAGCTGCAGCCTCTCGCGCGTCGGCTCGTCGGCGGCGTGGTAGACGAACAGGCTCAAGGTCGACGAGTCGGGCAGCGCGAGAGCCTCGAAGCCGAGATCGAGCTCACCGACCACGCGGTGGCGCAGCGTCTTGCGCCCGGTGCGGTGGTACTTCACGTCGTACGCCGCCCACCGCCGGGAGAAGTCCGTGCTCCGGGTGGCGAGCTCGCCGACCAGCGTCGTGAGGCGCCGGTCCGTCGGGCTGGCGCCGACGTAGCCGCGGAGGACCGCGACGACGTCGTCGGCGGTCTTCTCCCAGTCGACGTAGAAGTCTCGGGCGACGGGGTCGAGGAAGGTGAAGCGGGCGTTGTTGCCCTGCGCGACCTCGCTGTGCAGGAGGTCGTCGTAGAGCGCGCGTGCCAGCGCGTTGGTCGCGACGATGTCGAACCGGTGGTCGCGCGCCCACGCGGGCAGCCCCTGCATCGAGTCGATCACGGTCTGCAGCCCGGGGCGCAGCGCTGGGGGTGACGCGCTGCCCACCGGGCGTCGCGGAGCACGAGCGGCCCTGGCGAGGTCACGCAGGTGCGCCAGCTCCGCGTCGTCGAGCTGCAGAGCCGTCGCGAGCGCGACGAGCACCTCGTCGGAGACACCGGAGAGGTTGCCGCGCTCGATGCGCACGTACCAGTCCACCGAGATGGACGCCAGGACCGCGACCTCCTCGCGCCGGAGCCCGGGCACCCTCCTGCCGGCACCGGCACCCAGACCGGCCTGCTGCGGGGTGATCCGCGCCCTGCGAGTGCGCAGGAACTCGGAGATCTCCGTCCGCAGGTCCATGCGGGGCACAGTACGCGCGGACCGCCGGCGCTGGGGGGTACCGCCAGTCCCCCGAGCGGCGGCCACTTCCCCGTGCCGGGCGGTCGGAGTCCCATGGGCTCATGGAGACGATCACTCTCAACAACGGCGTCACGCTTCCCGCACTGGGCCTGGGCGTCTACCAGAGCCGGCCCGAGGAGACCGCCGCCGCCGTGGCGACCGCCCTGGAGGCGGGCTACCGCCACGTCGACACCGCAGCGGCCTACTTCAACGAGACGGAGGTGGGAGAGGGGTTGCGCCGTGCCGGACTGCCGCGCAAGGAGGTCTTCGTCGAGACGAAGGTCTTCCCGAGCGACTACGGCTACGAGCAGACCTTGCACGCCTTCGAGAAGTCGACGCGCAAGCTCGGCGTCGACCACCTCGACCTCCTGCTCATCCACCAGCCGCGCCCGAGCCAGTTCGAGCGGACCGTCGCGGCCTACCGAGCGCTCGAGAAGCTGCTGGCAGACGGCGCCGTGCGTGCGATCGGCGTGAGCAACTTCATGCCCCACCACCTCGAGCGCCTGCTCGCCGAGGTCGACGTCGTGCCTGCCGTAAACCAGGTCGAGCTGCACCCCTACTTCCAGCAGCCCGCCGTCCAGGCCGCCGACCGCGCGCGCGGCATCCTCACCCAGGCCTGGTCGCCGATCGGTGGCATCACGTTCTACCCCGGGCCCTGGCGGGAGGACCGCCGCAACGTCATGCAGGACCCCACGATCGCCGGCATCGCGCGGGCCCGAGGGAAGTCTGCGGCCCAGGTGATGCTGCGGTGGGGGATCCAGCAGGGCCGCTCGGTCATCCCGAAGTCGACCAACCCTGGGCGCATCGCGGAGAACCTGGACGTCTTCGACTTCCGGCTCGACGCGGACGAGGTGCGCAGGATCGACGACCTGGACACCCTCATGCGCACGGGACCCGACCCGGACGAGCCGCGGGGCGACTTCTACGACCGGCCGATCCCGGAGGGGTGAATCGCCGGACCCACGCGCGGGCCCCCCGCGCGGGCCCCCCTGCTGGGGCCCCGCGCGGCGTGGTCGAATGGGAGGCACAGGCACCCACCGTCGGGGTCGTCCCGAAGGGCGCGGTGCGAGGCATCGTCCGGAAGGCCCACGTACGCATGGCTGCCCTGCACGTCGCGACGACCGGTTCCGACTCGGCCTCCGGGGCCGAGGACCAGCCGCTCCGCACCATCCAGCGTGCGGCGGACCTCGCCCGGGCCGGTGACACGGTCGTCGTCCACGGGGGCGTCTACCGCGAGTGGGTGCGGCCGCGCCGCGGCGGCCTGAGCGACCGGCGCCGGATCACCTACCTGGCCGCGCCCGGAGAGCACGTGGCGATCAAGGGCTCGGAGCAGGTCACCGGGTGGGAGCAGGCCGGGGGCAGCGTCTGGCGCGTCACCGTGCCCAACACGCTCTTCGGCGACTTCAACCCCTACGCCGAGGAGCTCGTCGGCGACTGGGTCGTCCACCCCGAGGGCGAGTCGCGCCGCAAGCACCTCGGCGACGTCTACCTCAACGGCAAGAGCTTCTACGAGGTGCTCTCGGCCGACGAGGTCGCCGACCCGCCGGTGCGCGCCGAGGTCGTCGACAACTGGACCGGCCTGCCCGACCAGGTGCGCGACCCCGAGCAGACCCGCTTCGTCTGGTACGCCGAGGTGGCCGACGACGCCACCACGATCTGGGCCAACTTCCAGGGGGCCGACCCCAACGCCGAGCTGGTCGAGATCAACGTGCGCCGCTCGGTCTTCTACCCCACCGAGCACCACATCGACTTCATCACCGTGCGCGGCTTCGAGCTGGCGCAGGCGGCGTGCCCGTGGACCCCGCCGACGGCCGACCAGCCGGGTCTCATCGGCCCCAACTGGGCCAAGGGCTGGGTCATCGAGGACAACGTCATCCACGACGCCAAGTGCTCGGCCGTCTCCCTGGGCAAGGAGGCATCGACCGGCCACAACTTCGCGACCACCCGCGGCGACAAGCCGGGCTACCAGTACCAGCTCGAGTCGGTCTTCTCCGCCCGCCACATCGGGTGGGACCGGGAGCACGTGGGCTCGCACGTGGTGCGCCGCAACGAGATCTACGACTGCGGCCAGAACGGCATCGTGGGCCACCTCGGCTGCGTGTTCTCGACCATCGAGGACAACCACATCCACCACATCGCGCTCAAGCGCGAGTTCTACGGCTACGAGATCGGCGGCATCAAGCTCCACGCCGCGATCGACGTGGAGATCGTCCACAACCGCATCCACGACTGCTCGCTGGGCACCTGGCTGGACTGGGAGACGCAGGGCACCCGCATCTCGCGCAACGTCTTCTACCGCAACAACCGCGACCTGTTCGTCGAGGTCAGCCACGGCCCCTACGTCGTCGACCACAACGTGCTCGCCTCGCCCGTGTCGTTCGAGTCCTTCAGCCAGGGCGGCGCGTTCGTCAACAACCTGTTCGGCGGGACGCTGCGGTGGGAGCCGGTGTGGGACCGAGCCACGCCGTACCACGTTCCCCACAGCACGCAGGTCGCCGGCTACGCGGTGATCTACGGCGGGGACGACCGCTTCATCGGCAACGTCTTCCTCGGCGGCGACGTCGACCACGCCTACGCCCCCGACGGCTTCCCGTTCCAGGGCCCGGTCGGGCACGGCACCGCCGTGTTCGACGGCCACCCCACGAGCTTCGACGAGTACCTCGCACGCGTCGACGCCCAGCCGGCCGGCGACCACCAGCGCTTCCCCGGCGTGAAGCAGCCGGTCTACCTGCGCGACAACGTCTACGCCGCAGGGGCTCGCGCCTCTGACGGCGAGTCGAGCCCGCTCGTGCTCGACGGCGACGCCTCGCTCGAGGTCGTCGACGAGGGGACCGAGGTCTACCTGCAGCTGCAGCTGCCGCAGGGCTTCGACGGCGTACGCGTCGGGGTCGTCACCTCGGCCGACCTCGAGCGCACGCGCTTCGTGGACGCCGACTTCGAGGAGCGCGACGGCAGCCCGCTCGTCGTCGACGCCGACCTCACCGGCGAGCGCAAGGACGCCGCCAGCAGCTACCCCGCGGGCCCGCTCACCTCGCTGGCCGGTGGCGAGGCGCGCCTGCGCGTCTGGTGACGCACGAGGAGAGGACGACCATGGCGACCTGGCTCATCACCGGCAGCTCGACCGGGCTCGGGCGCGACCTCGCCCGCGCGGTCCTCGAGGCGGGCCACAACGCCGTGGTCACCGCCCGCGACCCGGGGTCTGTGCGGGAGCTCGCCGACGCGTACCCGGACACCGCTCTGGCGGTGGCGCTCGACGTCACCGACCACGAGCAGGTGGCCGCAGCCGTACGCGCCGGCGAGGAGCGCTTCGCCGGCATCGAGGTGCTGGTCAACAACGCCGGCTACGGCTACCGCGCGGCGGTCGAGGAGGGTGACGACGCCGACGTGGCGGCGCTGTTCGCCACCAACGTCTTCGGCCCCGTCGCGCTCATCAAGGCCGTGCTGCCCGGCATGCGCGCCCGCCGCAGCGGCGCCATCGTCAACATCTCCTCGATCGGCGCCCGCGTCTGCCCTCCGGGCTCCGGCTACTACGCGGCGACGAAGTCGGCGCTCGAGGGGCTGTCCGGCTCGCTGCGCAAGGAGCTGGCGCCGCTCGGCATCTCCGTGGTGGTCGTGGAGCCGGGCGGCTTCCGCACCGACTTCGCGGGCCGCTCGCTCCAGCAGGCCGCCACGCCCATCGACGACTACGCCGAGACGGCGGGCAAGCGGCGCAAGGAGCACGACACTGCCCACGGCACGCAGCCCGGCGACCCGGCTCGCGCGGCACAGGCCATCATCGCGGCGGTCGAGGCCGACGAGCCGCCGGCGCTGCTCATGCTCGGCTCCGACGCGCTGAGCGCCATCCGCGGCGTGTTCGACGCCCAGCTCGCCGAGCTGGCGGCTTGGGAGCGGACCAGCGTGGGCACGGACTACCCCGCCTGACGGCAGCAGCGCGCCCCCTCGTAGAAGTGCTTCTGTAGGGTCTCGCTGCCGGGCTCCGCGCGGCACGCCGTCCGTCGAGCGCCGCGAGAGGGCCCAGGTCATGACGAAGCAGGTCACGATCTACGACGTGGCGCACGACGCCGGGGTGAGCATCTCGACCGTCTCGAACGCGCTCAACCGGCCCGACCGGGTCAGCGCCGCGACGCGCGAGCGCGTGCTCTCGGCGGCCGACCGCCTCGGCTTCGTGCCCAAGCCCGCGGCCGTCTCGCAGGCCCGCCGCGGCGCCGGCTGCATCGGCATCCTCGCCCCCTTCACCGCCTACGCCTCCTACTACGCCCGGCTGACCGGCGTGCTGACCGCCCTGCGCGACACCGGGCAGGAGACGCGGGTCATCGACATCCCGTCGGCGGCCGCAGCCACCTCGCCGGCGCTGGCCGCGTCGGCGATCCGCGGGCAGCTCGACGGCATCGTCGTCATGGGGGAGCGGATCGAGGAGGCGGTCGAGCGCCGCCTGCTCGAGCGGGGCATGCCCACGGTGCTCGTCGACGCGCGCAGCGAGCTGTTCAGCGTGGTCGTGACCGACGACTTCCGCGGCGGCGCGACGGCGGCCGAGCACCTGCTGGCGCTGGGCCACCGGCGCATCGGCTACCTCACCGAGCGCCAGGAGTCCGACTACGACTCCCAGGCCCGCCAGCGGCTCGACGGCTTCCGCGACGCGCTCGACCGGCACGGCGGCACCACGCTGCACGTCGCCGCGTCCGGACCGACTGCGGAGCAGGCCCGGCAGGCGGCGCACGAGCTGCTGTCGGCGGACGAGCGGCCCACCGCCGTGATGGCCCACTACGACGAGTTGGCGGTGGGTGCGCTGCACGCCGCCCGCGACCTGTCCCTGCGGGTGCCCGAGGACGTCTCGGTCATGGGATACGACGACGGGCCCGCGGCCAGCGCGGCCGGCCTCACCACCGTGGCGCAGCCGTTCGCGGAGTCGGGGGCCGCAGCCGTACGCCTGCTGCTGAGCCGGATGGCCGACCCGCGCGCGCCGCGGACGGTGACCGTCCTCGACTGCTCGCTGGTCACGAGGGGGACGACCGGCACAGTGCCCTCGTGAGCCGGGATGTCACAGCTCGGTTGCAGATCGAAGTGCTTTTGTAGAAGGTCTTGGCGACGGCGCTCCGCTGTGCTTGACTGCGGGCAGCGGCGCCGGTGGACCCCCTCCGGCGCACCTCCCTGGTCGCCGGTCGAAGGAGTCCGAATGCCTGCTCGTCAGCTCGCAGCGTCGATGGGTCGACGCCGTGCCCCGTCCCAGGGTCGACGGTGGCGGCTCGGCGCGGTGGCGGTGCTCTCGCTGGCCCTCACCGCCGCCTGCGGCGGTCCCGGCAGCGACTCCTCCAGCGACGCCGCGCCCAGCAGCGCGGCGGGTGGCGCCAGTGGTGGTGCCACCAGCACGGTCGGCGCGGCCAGCGCGACCCCGTCGTGCGGCACGGCGCCGGTCACCATGAGCGGCTACTTCGAGACCGGCTTCCCGCTGCCGAAGGCGCTGACCGACGAGTTCACCAAGCAGTTCCCCAACGTCACGTGGGACATCCGCGAGGACCAGTTCGCGGTGATCACGCAGAACGCACCGCGCACGCTGGCCGACAACGCCCCCGACCTCATGCGCCTGCCGCAGATGTCCGAGCTGGCGAAGGACAAGCTGCTGCTCGACCTCGACGACTACGCCAAGGCCTTCGGGTGGGACCAGTGGCCGGCCTCGCAGCTCGAGCAGCTGCGCGTCTCCGACGACGGCAGCCGCGGCTCCGGCCCGCTCTACGCCAACGGCTTGAACTTCAGCATGACCGGCATCTTCTACAACAAGAAGCTCGCCGCGCAGATCGGCATGACCGAGGCTCCGAAGACCCTCGCGGACTTCGACGCCCTGCTGGGCAAGGCGAAGGCGGCCGGCATCACGCCCATCGCGCAGTTCAACGGCGGTGCCACGGGCGGCTTCGCCTTCCCGCTGCAGAACCTCATGGCGGCCTACGGCCCGGCGGGTCCCATCAACGACTGGATCTTCAACAAGCAGGGCGCCACGATCGACACCGACACCAACAAGCAGGCCGCGCAGCACCTGCAGGGCTGGATCAAGTCGGGCTACTTCGCCAAGGACGTCAACTCTATGGACTACGCGGCGATGATGAGCCGCTTCATCGGCGGCAAGAGCCTGTTCATCTTCGACGGCGACTGGGAGTCGGGCAACCTCGACAAGCAGATGGCCGGCAACGTCGGCTTCTTCCTCATGCCTCCGGTCCAGGCCGGTGGCAAGCAGGCGGCCATGTCGGCCCCGCTGACCTACGGCATCGGCGCGAAGGCCAAGCACCCTGACTGCGCCGCGTTCTTCCTCAACTGGGTCGCGACGAACGACAAGGCACGGACCATCGACGTCGAGGTCGGCGGCTCGCACCCCATGGGCCCGGCCGACGCCTTCATGCCCCCGGTGAAGGAGGGCACCGTCACGGCGGCCACCCTCGAGGCGGGCGCGAAGATCGGTCAGGACAACGGCGCCATGGACTTCATCGCCAACGCCACAGGAGCGATCTACGCCAAGAGCTGGACGCCGAACCTGCAGAAGATGGTCGGCGGTCAGCAGACCGGCGACGGCATGCTCGCGGCGGTGCAGAAGGACTACCAGTCCCAGCTGAAGCGCTGACGTGAGCTCGCAGACGCAGCAGGCGGGCGGTGCGGCGCCGACCACGGCGTCCGCACCGGCCCCGCGGCGGCGGCGTCGTGGCGGGCGCGCCCGCTGGACCGGGTGGCTGTTCGTCGCTCCCGCGCTGCTGGTCTACGCGGTCTTCGTGCTCC
Source organism: Motilibacter peucedani (assembly GCF_003634695.1). Classification (NCBI taxonomy): domain Bacteria; kingdom Bacillati; phylum Actinomycetota; class Actinomycetes; order Motilibacterales; family Motilibacteraceae; genus Motilibacter; species Motilibacter peucedani. The sequence goes on along the minus strand of NZ_RBWV01000011.1, from coordinate 360,880 downwards.
GGCCGATGGTCGTGAGCGTGCAGTACTCGCTCTACGACTGGGACGGCGTGGGCGCTTCCACCTACGTCGGCCTGAAGAACTACAGCAGGCTGTTCACGGACTCGGTGCTCTCGCACTCGATCCTCAACGCGTTCAAGCTCATCGTCTTCTTCAGCGCGGTGCCGGTGCTGCTCGGCCTGCTCATCGCGACCTCCATCCGCGCGATCGCCGCCAGCAGGCTCGCGGTCGTGGCGCGTACGGTGCTGTTCCTCCCGCAGGTCATCCCGCTGGTCGCCGCCGGCATCGTCTGGAGCTGGCTGCTCTCGTCGACCGGCTTCGTCAACCAGGTGCTGGGCTGGGTGGGCCTGGGTGGCGTCACCCGCGCCTGGCTCGGCGACTTCACCTTCGCCCTGCCTGCGGTCGGCGTCATCGGCGCCTGGGTGCTGCTGGGCCTCTGCACGCTGCTCCTGCTGGCCGGCATGACGAAGATCGACCCGTCGCTCTACGAGGCCGCCCGCCTCGACGGCGCGGGCGCCGTGCGCGAGTTCGTCTCCATCACGCTGCCGGCGCTGCGCCAGGAGATCGGCGTCTGCGTCACCGTGACGGTCATCGCCGCGCTGGCGAGCTTCGACATCATCTACATCTCGACGCAGGGCGGACCCGGCAACTCGAGCATGGTCCCCGGGCTCGAGATCTTCTACCTCGCCTTCACCGAGCGGCAGGTCGGCCAGGCCTCCGCGCTGGGCGTGGCCCTGATGCTGCTGGTGCTCGCCTGCGTCCTCCCCGTCCAGTGGCTCACCAAGGAGCGCGACGAATGATCGTCCAGCGTCGCGAGGCCCTCGTCGGCCGAGTGCTGCTCGTCCTGCTCATGGTCATCACGGTGCTGCCCTTCGTCAGCCTGGTGGTCACCGCGCTGCACGAGCCGGGCACCTACCCCGAGGGCATCTCGTGGCCGGACAGCCCGCACTGGGGCAACTTCGCCGACGCCTTCGAGGCTGCCCACATGGGCACGCTGCTGCTCTCGAGCCTGCTCATCGTCGCGGGCGTCGTCCCGGCCTCGCTGCTGCTCGGCACCATGGCCGGGTACGCGTTCGGCCACCTGCGGATGCCCGGGCACCGGGCGGTGTTCCTGCTGTTCGTCCTCGGGCTCACGCTGCCCTTCGAGGGCATCCTCACCCCGCTCTACTACCAGGTCCGGGACATGGGGCTCCTCAACACGCGGTGGGCGATCATCCTCCCGCTGATCGGGCTGTTCATGCCGTTCTCGGTGCTGTGGATGCGGGCGCACTTCGTCAACGTGCCGCAGGAGCTCTCGGAGGCGGCCAGCGTCGACGGCGCCAACCTGTGGCAGCAGTTCTGGCGCATCCAGGTGCCGCTAGCCGTGCCGGCGCTCTCGTCGCTGGGGCTGCTGCTGTTCCTGTGGACCTGGAACCAGTTCCTGCTGGCGATCGTGCTGGTCGACGACCCGACCAAGCGCACGATGGCCGGCGCCCTCGGGGCGTTCCAGGGCCAGTACGGCACCGACATCCCCCTGCTGTGCGCGGGATCAGTGCTCATCCTCGCCCCCACGCTCGCCGTCTTCCTGCTGTTCCAGCGCCAGTTCGTCACCGCGCTGCTGCAGGGCTCGGTCAAGGGCTGACGAGCCGTGCTCGACGAGACGACCGACCGGTCGAGCGCGCCCGCGCCGCTGCCGGGCCGCGGCAACGGTGCCCCGGCCTGGCTCGACGCGGCCACCATCGCGCGCTACACGCACTACAGCCGGCTGCCGCTCCACGCCATGGTCGGGCTCGACGCGGAGCTCGCGCTGGTGCTCGACGCCCACTTCGTCGGCTGCACGCCCGAGCAGCTGCGCGACATCCGCGCGCAGCACGCGCGGGCAGTGGCCGAGGCCGCGGCGCAGCTGCTCGCCGACGAGGGCTTCGCCGCCGACCTCGACCGCGTGCCTGCCGCGACGGGGCAGCGCGTCGTCGTGCTCGGCGACTCGATCACCGCCGACAGCCTCGGCTGGGCGACCCTGCTGGCCGCGTGCCTCGACGCGCTGCCCGGGGGAGCTCCCGCCAGCGTCGCGAACCTCGCTGTCAGCGCGGCGACGACCAACGAGACGATCGCGATGTTCGACCTGGCGGTGCGCGAGCGGCCGACGTGCGTCATCACGATGCTCGGCACCAACGACGGCCGACGCCAGGGCGCCGTTGCCGACGTGCGCACGGTCAGCCCGGAGGAGACGCGGCGCAACATGCTGGCGCTCAAGGCACTGGCCGAGCAGGAGGCGCAGGCGCGCTTCGTCGCGCTCGCGCCCCCGCCCATGGACGACGCGCGCTACGAGGCGACCGCTCCCGACGGCGCGCCGACCCGCTTCAGCAGCGCCGACCTCGAGGAGACCCTCGCCGCCCTGGCCGCCGCGCTGCCCGACCTGGTCGGCCCTCCTGTGCAGGTCGAGGACTCGTTCTGGCTGCCGGACGGCGTGCACCCGACCCTCGAGGGCCAGGTCCTGCTGGTCCGCCACGTCGTCCGCGCGCTGGCGACCCTCGGGCCCGTCAGCTGACGCCGACCGGCTCGAAGACCGGGTCGCCGGCAGCGGCGCGGTAGCCCGGCACCTCCTCGAGCGAGTACCACACGGGGATTCCGCGTTCCTGCGCGATCGCGACGTCCTGGTCGGCTCCCCCACTCGCGCCGGGGAGCCGCAGGACCGCGTCGCAGTGCGCCAGGAGACGCTCCGCGGTGGGGTACATGACCTCGCCCGCGACCGGGTCGGCGACAGACGTGCCGCCCGCGCCGCGCAGCACCGGCAGGGCGACCCACTCGCCGATCATCGGCACGTGACCGGTGCGGAACACGGGCCACGCCGCCTCCTCGAGGCTCGCCAGGTTGGCGGCCAGCCTGTCCGGGTCGTCGCCCGTGCCTGACCGGTAAGGACCGGCGATGAGGACGAGCAGGGGTCGGGTCTCTCGAGTTGCCATCATGGCTGCACTCTAGCCACAACCTGCAACACCATGCAACACCCGGCAACAATCGGCGATCAGACGATGAAGTGGCCGACCGCCCGTCGCAGCCGCTCGGCGTCCGAGCCGAGCTCCTCGGCGATCGTGCGCGTCGTGGCCGCGCTGGCCTCGACGAGCTGTGCCGACTGCGCGGCCGCCTCGACGCTGACCGTGATCTCCGCGCTGGCCTCGGCGACGCCGGAGACGTTGCGGCTCATCTCGCCGGTGGCGGCGTGCTGCTCTTCCACCGCCGCGGCGATGGTCTGCTGGATGTCGGCGATGCGCTCGACGATCCGCGTCGAGTCGTCGATGGACGCGACGGCGGCGGCAGCGTCGGTCTGGATGGTCGAGATGCGCCCGACGATGTCCTCGGCGGCGCTGGCCGTCTCTTGCGCCAGCTGCTTCACCTCGCCGGCGACGACGGCGAAGCCGCGGCCGGCTTCACCGGCACGGGCGGCCTCGATGGTCGCGTTGAGGGCCAGCAGGTGCGTCTGCTGCGCGACGGCGGTGATGAGCTTGACCACGTCGCCGATCTCCGTGCTCGACCGGCCGAGCTGGCTCACGAGCGCGCTGCTCCCGCGCGTCGAGACCGCCGCGTCGCCCGCGACGGTCGACGCCTCGGCGGAGCCCTGCGCGATCTCGTTGATGGCGGCGCTGATCTCCTGCGTGCTGGCGGCCACCGTGTCGGCGCTGCCCGTCACCGAGCGGACCCCGGCTGCAGCTGCGGCAGCCTGTGCGGAGGAGCCGCGCGACGCATCCAGCAGGACTCCGGAGGACTCGGTCAGCGTGTCCGAGGCCGCGGACACCGCGCCGGCCGTCCGGGTCACCGTGCTGACGGCGCGGGCCAGCTCGGCGGAGGCCTCGTTGAGGGCACGGCCCATCGCGGCCACCTCGTCGGCGGTGTCGATCTCGACGCGCGCGGTCAGGTCGCCGTCGCGAAGCCGCTCGAGGGCGCGCTGCGTCCGCCGCAGCGGCGGGACGCTGGCGAGGTAGCAGGAGACGAGCAGGTAGGCCACCAGCAGCAGCGCGAGCAGGGTCGCGAGCTCGATGCGGTGGGCGGTGGCGCGAAACGCGCCGAGCCGCGTGACGAGCAGGTCGTCGAGGTGACCGGCCAGCTCGCTCGACAGCGCGCTGCTTGCCGCGGTGGACGCGTCGGCCGCGTCGACCGCGACGTCGGTCACCCGGCCGCTGGCCACGCCGCTGCGTACGGTGTCGAGCACCTGCTGCGCAGCGGAGGTCGCGCGCTGCACCTCGGGTCCTGCCGCAGCCAGCTTCCGGTCGGCCGTCTGGTGCAGGGAGGTCTGCATGCCCGAGCTCACCGCCGCGAGCGTGGTGGTGAGTGCGCCGCTGGCGACCGCGAGATCGACGCGCGCGGAGTCCGCGGCGGCAGGCGTACCGACCGATCGTGCGACCTGGACGCGGTCCACCGCACCCGACGCTGTGTCGAGCAGCAGCGGCAGCCGGAACATCACGGCGTCCATGACGTAGTAGGAGTCGAGGTCCGGGTCGAGCGTCAGGTTCGACCCGTCGGACACGGCTACCGTGAGCGCCAGCAGCGCCGACGTCACCGCGCTCCATTTCTGGTACGCAGTGGTTGCGTCCGCCGCCGGTGCCTCGGCGCTCGCGAGGGCGGCCTTGGCGGCCTGCCACTGCTCCGTGGTGCGGAGGGCGCCGCCGTCACGGGCGTCGACGGCGTCGACCGCCGCGACCGCCGCGCCGAGGTCGGGAACGGGTGCACCGCGTACGGCTGCGTGCCGTGCGACGACGGCGGCGGAGGTGAGCGCGAGCACCGGCCGCACGTAGGCGACGCCGATGCGCTCCTTCGCGCTGAAGTCGCTCTGCGACGCCTCGACGGCGAGGTAGCCCCGCGTCACGAAGCCGAGGGGCAGCAGCAGCACGAGGGTGAGCACGAGCAGCTTGCCCGCGTAGGGCAGGCGCGCCATCAACGAACGGCCGGGGGCCAACAGCAGACGCACCGCGATCACATCCTCGGACCCCCGTCGAGCAAGTTGTCGTGCGGAGGATCGGCCGTGGCGGCTGGAACTTGAGCGCCGAGCGACGGCGTGGTCGTGATGCTCAACCCGGGCACTCGGCTGCCGATGCGGAGGCATGTCGTCCCGCGCAGCCGTCGCCACGCTCGTGGCCTGCCTGGGCCTCGTGGCGTGGCAGCCCGAGGCGCCGGTCGGGCGCACGGCGTACTTCGGCTGCTCCGTCGCGTTCGTCGTGCTGGCCTGGAGGGCGGTCGCCCGGCCGAGCAGCCGCACCCGCCTGCCGTGGGCCCTGCTCGCGGCGACCCTGACCACGTGGCTGCTCGGCGACACGGTCTACGCGGGAATGAACATCTGCGGCTACTCGCCCGACATCAGCGTCTGCGACGTCCTGTGGATCGCCGGCTACCCCATGCTGGCCGCGGCGCTGTTCGTGGTCGTGCGCCACCGCGCGCCCCACTCGGCGCGGGCCGGCGTGCTCGACGGGCTGACGCTCACCAGCGCGGTCGCGATGACGATGTGGGTCCTCATCGTGTCGCCGGGCATGGACGCCTCGTCGGCGCTCGCCTCCGTCGTGCAGGTGGCCTACCCGCTGGGTGACGTCGTCGTGCTGTCCGCGGTGCTGTTCCTGCTCTTCACGCCAGGCCGGCGCGGTGCCCCTGTCGTCCTGCTCGTGCTCGGAGCAGCGGTGATGCAGGTCGGCGACACCGTGCTCAGCGTGCTGGCCGACGTCGTCGGCGACAGCGTGCTCGTCCACTTCGACGCCGTCTTCCTGATGTCCAACGCGTTCCTGATGCTGGCGGTCGTCTCGCCCCAGCGCGACGCCGAGCTGCTGACCGCGAGCGAGCCGCGGCCGGAGCGGCCGCACCGGGCGCGCGTGCTGTTCCTCGGTGCGGCGCTCGCCTGCGGGCCGCTGATCTTCGCCCTGCGTGGCACCCTCGCGCCGGGCGAGCGGGTCGCGCTCGGGCTCGGCTCGCTGGTGACCGTCACCTTCGCCCTCGCCCGCTTCACCCTCGCCATCGGCGAGCAGGCACGCGCCCAGCGCGAGCTGGCTCGGGTGGCGGACCGCGACCCCCTCACCGGGCTGGCCAACCGCCGCGTGCTGCTCGACCGCGTGTCCGCGGCGCTGTCGTCGGGCGCCGGCGTGCTCGTCCTCTACCTGGACCTCGACGGATTCAAGGCCGTCAACGACGAGTACGGGCACTCCGCCGGCGACGCGGTGCTGGGCGCCGTCGCGGAGCGGCTCCGCGCCGGCGTACGGCCGCACGACCTCGTGGCCCGCATGGGCGGCGACGAGTTCGTGGTGCTCTGCGAGGACCTGGACCCGACCGACGTCGACGGGCTCGTCGAGCGCCTGCGGCGCAGCGTGAGCGAGCCGGTGCTCCTGGGCGGCGTGCCCGTGCGGGTCGGCGTGAGCATCGGCACGGCGGGCGGCGTGGGATCGGACGGTGAGCACCTGCTGCTCACCGCCGACGCGGCGATGTTCGCCGACAAGCGGACGCGCGCAGCGTCAGCTGGCGGCGCGGACGTCGTCGGCGTCGGTCGAGAAGGCGAGCTCGCGAGCCGACTCCAGCGCCTCGAGCCGGCTCCGTAGCGCGGCGGTCGCCAAGGCGTACGCGTCGGAGCCGAGCGTCAGGCGCAACGGTGCCTCGCGCGAGTCGACGGAGGTGATGATCGCCGACGCGATCTTCGCCGGGTCGCCCGGCGCGGGCAGCGGCGGGAGCTCGCCCGCGAACCGGCGGCGCAGCTCCCCCGACGGGCCGTCGGCGTAGTCAGGCAGCGGGTCAGCGAGCACTGCGCTGCCTCCGGCGAAGGCGGTGCGCGCGACGCCGGGCTCGACGATCGTGACGCCGATGCCGAAAGGTGCGAGCTCCGCGGCCGCGGACTCCCAGAAGCCCTCGATGCCCCACTTGGTCGCGTGGTACAGGCTCATGGCGGGGAACGCCACCTGCCCGCCGACGCTCGCCACCTGCACGACCCGGCCGCCGCCCTGGCGCCGCAGGTGCGGCACCACGGCGCGGGCGAGCTGGATCGGCGCGGTGAGGTTGGTCGCCAGCTGCTGCTCGAGCTGGGCGTCACTGAGCTCCTCCGCCGCGCCGAACAGGCCGTAGCCGGCGTTCGACACGACCACGTCGATGCGGCCGAGCTCGGCGAACGCGCCGTCGACCACCTCGCGCAGCTGCGCCGTGTCGGTCACGTCGAGGCTGCGGCGCCACAGCCGGTCGCCCGCATCCGCGGCGAGGTCGTCGAGCGCCTGCGGCCGGCGGGCCGTCGCCGCGACGCGCTCGCCGCGGGCGAGCAGCTGCTCGGTCAGCTCCCGGCCGAAGCCGGAGGACGTGCCGGTGATGAGCCAGGTGCGAGGCATGGGTGCTCCTCAAGAGTTGTATCTAACTGGTTGGTTACATCGTGCGCCGGGTCGGCCGCAGTGCGCAAGCCCCTCCTACGATGGGCGGCATGCCACCCGACGCGACCGCGACGAAGCAGCGCCTCCTGCAGGCGGCCGTCGACGAGTTCGCCCGGTTCGGGCTGGCCGGCGCTCGGGTCGACCGCATCGCCGAGGCCGCCGCCGCCAACAAGCGCTCCATCTACGTGCACTTCGGTACCAAGGAGGAGCTCTTCGACCGGGTGGTCGCCGACGGGCTGCTCCAGCTCGCCGAGGCCGTGCGGTTCGATGCGACCGACCTGCCCCGCTACGCCGGCGAGCTCTGGGAGCTGCTCGAGCACCGCCCGCACGTGCGCCGGCTGACGCTGTGGTCCTCGCTCGAGCGGCCGCAGCCGGTCGACGCCGAGGTCGAGGTCTACCGGACGAAGGTCGGGGCGGTCGAGGAGGCGCAGGCGGCCGGCGCCGTGCGCGCCGACATCCCCGCGCCGCAGCTGCTGGCCATGGTCCTGGCGTTGGTCATCAGCTGGGACACGGCCTCGTGGTCGCTGAAGGCGCTCCACACCGGCCCCGGCGCCGCGGAGCAGGCGAGGGCGGGCATCGAGGCGGCGGTCGCCGGGCTGGTCCGGGTGCCGCCCGCGGCCTCATGAGCTCGCCGGCCGGCTGGCTGTCCACCCTCGGCCTGAGCGACGACGCCGGCGCCGCCTACGTCGAGCTCGTGCGTGAGCCCGCCGCCGACGCGGTCGAGCTCGCCGGCCGGGCCGGGCTCGAGCCGGGCGCGGCCGAGGCGGCCGTGCGCGAGCTGCAGGGTGCAGGTCTGCTGGCGCGCACCGACGGTGCGCTCGCCGCCGCGAGCCCCGACCTGGTGCTCGGGGCACGCGTCGCCGAGCAGGAGGCGCGCTTGCGTGAGGCGCGGGCCGGGCTGCGGGCGCTCGACGAGATGCACCGCGCGGCGGTGCGGTTCCCGCGCCCCGCCGACGTCGTCGAGCTGGTGGTCGGCGCGGACGCCGTCGCGCAGCGCTTCGCCGACGTGCAGCGCCTGGCGCGCACCCAGCTGCGCGGCTTCGACAAGCCGCCCTACCTCGCTGACCCGGCGGGCGAGGTCAACCCCGACCAGGCGGCGGCGGTCGCCGACGGCGTACGCGTGCGCACCGTCTACGACCGCGACGCGGCGGCGTGGCCCGGCCGCCTCGAGAGCGACATCCTCGTGGCGGAGAACGCGGGCGAGGAGTCGCGGGTCGCGGCGACGCTGCCCGTGAAGCTCATGATCGCCGACGACCGCGCGGCGCTGATCCCGCTGAGCTCCACCGACCCGGCCGCCGCCTACCTCGTGCATCCCGGTGCCCTGCTCGACGCCCTGGCTGCGCTGTTCGAGGCGGTGTGGGAGCGGGCCCTGCCGGTCGCGACGCAGGGGCCAGGCGCCCCTGACGACGGGACGGCCGCGCTGCTGACGCTGCTCGCGTCCGGCTCGACGGACGAGGCGATCGCGCGCGCCCTCGGGATGAGCCCGCGGACGGCGCAGCGCCGCGTGCAGGCGCTCATGCAGCAGCTCGGTGTGGCGACCCGGTTCCAGGCAGGCGTCCGGGCCCGCGAGCGCGGCTGGGTCTGAGCCGTCACACCCGCGACACCTCGACGACATCCGACCTGGCGAGATCGGTCACCTGGCAGGAAGACGCCACTGCTGTCCCTTGTGGAGCGGGCGCCGCCGGTGTGAGGGTGCCGACGTGGGCGGCGTGGCCCCTCGTCCCGCGGGCGCCGCGACCCGGTCGTCGCTCGCCCTCCGTCTCGTGGAAGCAGGCCCAGTGACTACGACCCCCTTCGCCCGGATCCGCCGGGTGCTGGTCACCGGCGCGGTCGCCGCGCTCGCGTGCGCGACGCTGACGGCACCCGCCGAGGCGGCGACGCCGCGCCAGGTGCCGCGCGCGCCCCAGCCGCACACCGTCCCGCTCTGCGACACCGAGGTCGGCCCGGGCGTCGCCCGCTGCTTCGCCGAGGCCGTGGCCCAGGACGGCGAGGTCCGGACGACCGCGACGCCCGAGGGCCTGACCCCCGCCGACGTCCGCGACGCCTACGGCCTTCCGGCCGGTGGCGGCGCCGGCGCGACGATCGCCATCGTCGACGCCTACGACAACCCGGGCATCGAGTCCGACCTCGCGGTCTACCGCGCGACCTTCGGGCTGCCGCCGCTGCGGCCGGGCCAGTTCCGCAAGGTCGACCAGCGCGGCGGCACCGACTACCCGCCCGCCTCCGACGCCGGGTGGGCGGGCGAGATCGCCCTCGACGTCGACTCGGTCACGGCGGTCGCGCCGGAGGCCGACATCATCCTCGTCGAGGCCGACACCCCGGGCTTCCTCGACATGGGTGAGGCCGTCAACCAGGCGGTCGCCCTGGGGGCGAAGTACGTCTCCAACAGCTACGGCTCCGGGTACAGCTTCGACCCGGGCAGCGGCGAGGACCCGATCGAGCTGACCTGGCAGGAGGCCTACTACCACCACCCGGGCGTCGTCATGGTCGCCAGCACCGGCGACAGCCACTACGGCGTCTCGTGGCCGGCGGCCGCGCCGTTCGTCACGGCGGTCGGCGGCACCAGCCTCGTGCGTGACCCCTCGTCGCCGCGCGGGTGGAAGGAGACCGTCTGGGACAGCCACGGCGGCGGCCCGGGCAGCGGGTGCTCCGTCTACGAGCCGAAGCCCGCCTGGCAGCACGACTCCGGGTGCGCACAGCGCACGGTCGCCGACGTCTCGGCCGACGCCGACCCCGACACCGCCATTGCGATGTACAACTCCTTCGACGGCGGCGGGTGGCAGCAGGTGGGCGGCACGAGCATGTCCGCGCCGCTGGTCACCGCGACGTACGCCGTGGCCGGCGCCCCGGTGCCCGGCACCGACCCCGCGTCCTACCCCTACCTCACCCCTGGCGCGACGCTGTTCGACGTCACTGCCGGTGCCAACGGGTTCTGCTCGCCGCGCTACCTGTGCACGGCCGACGCCGGGTACGACGGCCCGACCGGCCTCGGTACGCCGGACGGCACGAGCGCCTTCGCGGCCGGGCCGCACGGCGAGCTGACCGGCCGCGTCCTCGACGCGGCGACGCACCGCCCGGTGCCCGGGGCCCAGCTGCGGCTCACCAGCCAGGAGCAGGAGACGAGTGTCGACGCGGACGGCACCGGCGCGTACGACGCCCACCTGCGCGTCGGCACCTACACCGCCACGGTGTCGGCCTTCGGCTACTACGCCGTGCCTCTCGGCACTGTCGTCGTCGCCGACGGTGCCACCGTCAGGCGAGACGTGGAGATGCGCAAGGCGCCCACGGCGACGCTCTCGGGCACGGTGCGCGACGGCTCCGGCCACGGCTGGCCGCTGCCCGCGGCGGTGACCGTGGACGACGTCCCGGGCGGGACGCTGCACACGTCGCCCTACTCCGGCCACTACAGCATCGACCTGCCGGCGGGCGGTCCTTACACCGTGCACGTCACACCGCGCGCCCCCGGCTACGCGCCGGTCACGCGGCAGGTCCGTGTCGCAGCGTCGGGCACCGTCGAGGACCTCGAGCTGCCGGTCGACGCGCTGCTGGAGGACGTCGCGGGCTACTCGCGCGCCGACACCGGCACCGTGGAGACGCTCGACACCGGTCAGCTGCCCGGGTGGACCGTCGACACCACCGGCTCGGGCACCGGCTGGGTGCTCGACAACCCCAGCGGCTACGAGAACCTCACCGGCGGCACGGGCGGCATGGCCCTCGTCGACACGAGCAGCACGCCCGCGGGGTCCCGCCTCGAGTCGACCTTGACCAGCCCACCGACGGACTTCAGCGACGCCTCGCACCCCCTGCTGGAGTTCGACACCTGGCTGCTGCTGTCAGACGGCCAGGTCGCGACCGTCGACCTCAGCACCGACGGCGGCTCGACGTGGCAGACGGCGTGGGACACCACCGACCCGGGCTCCGAGCTGCTGACCGGGCACGTCCTCGTGCCGCTCGACGCCGCCGCGCACCAGAGCCGCGTACGCGTGCGCTTCCACTACGACGACACCGTGCTGTTCGGGAAGTGGTGGGAGCTCGACGACATCCACCTGGGCGACCGCCAGCAGGTTCCGGTCGCAGGTGGTCTGGTCGCCGGCACGGTGACCGACGCGAACGACTCCAGACCCGTCGACGGCGCCGGCGCGGCTCTGACCGACGACCCGACGCGGAGCACCACCACCTCCAGCAGCGACGACCCGGCCGTGGGGAAGGGCTTCTACGAGCTCTTCGTGCCGAGCGCCGGTAGCCGCAGCGTCACGCTGACTCGCAAGAACTACCAGACCGCCGTGCGCCCGGTCGCCCTGCGACCGGACGCCGTGGTGCCACTCGACGTCGCGCTGAAGGCGGGCCGGGTGGCGTCGAGCGCGACCGGGATCGGCGTCACCGAGCAGCCGGGCGGCATCGGGCACGCCGACGTCACGCTGTCGAACACCGGTACGGCGCCGGTGTCGGTGACGGTCACCGAGCGGCCCGGCACCTTCACACCGGCCGCGACCAGCGGCGTACCCGCCCTTCGCGTGCCGGCGGTCGTGAGCCGCACGTCGCACGCAGCAGCGGCCCGCACCGCCGCTGGCGTGCGGAAGCCCGCACCGACACCGGCGCCCGCGTCGCCGGAGGGGTGGAAGGGGATCCCCGGCCCGCCCGTGCCGCTGCAGGACAACGCCGTCGTCTCCGGTGGTGGCTACGTGTGGTCGGTGGCCGGCTGGAACGGGACCGAGGACACCGACGCGCTCTACCGCTACGACCCTGCGTCCCAGACGTGGGCGACCCGTGCGCCCATCCCGCACCCGCGCGAAGCCGCGTCCGCGGCCTGGCTCGACGGGAAGATCGTCGTGACCGGCGGCTTCTCGCCGCAGGGCTACGAGGAGGGGTCGACCGACGTCTACGACCCGGTCACCGACACGTGGAGCTCCGGCGCCTACCTGCCGGTGCCCTACGCCGCCATGGGCACCGCGGTGCTCGACGGCAAGCTGTGGCTCGTCGGCGGGTGCAGCAGGTACGACTGCGGAGCCCAGGAGGTGCAGGTCTACGACCCGGTCAGCGACTCGTGGTCGCAGCCCACGTACTACCCGGAGTACGTCGGCTGGGAGGCATGCGGTGGCATCGACGGCAAGCTCTACTGCTCCGGCGGCACGGTCACCCAGGCCGACCTCACCTCGGCCTACGTCTACGACCCGGCCACGAAGGTGTGGACACCGATCGCCGACCAGCCGACCAGTGCCTGGGGTGCGTTCTACGCAGCAGCCAACGGTCAGCTCGTGGTCTCGAGTGGTGTGGTCGGCAACGCGCTGACCAACGCGACCTGGGCCTATGACACCAAGACCGAGCGGTGGTCCGCCCTGCCGAACGCGTTGAACGCGCTCTACCGCGGCGGCTCGGCGCCCGGCTTCTACGCCATCGGCGGAGCGGCGGCGCCCGGGGCGCCGACGCCGGCGGCCGAGGTGCTGCCGGGCTGGACCTCAGGGCCGGTCGACCTGAGCTGGATGCAGGTGCGGCGCACGACCTTCACGCTCGCACCGAGTGCGAGCAAGCGCGTACGCATCCGCGTCGACACCTCCGACCCTGCGCTGAGGGGCCTCGGCACCTACACCGCGGCGCTCTACGTCGCGAGCGACGACCCCTACAGCGACCTGGTCGTGCCGGTGAGCGTCACCGTGGCGCCGAAGGTCAAGAGACCGCACCGCTGAGCCCACGGTGGTACTCGCAGTCCACCCGTCGAGCAGGGCCTGGCGAGCGTGCCGGCCCTGCTCGACGATGGATGCATGACCACCACCTTCATCACCGGAGCCAACAAGTCCCTGGGCTACGAGACCGCCCGCCGGCTCGTGCTCGCGGGCCACACCGTCCTCGTCGGCGCGCGTGACCCGGAGCGCGGCCGCGCGGCCGCCGAGGCGCTGGGCGCCCGCTTCGTCCAGATCGACGTCACGGACGACGCGTCGGTCGCGGCGGCCGCGGCCGACGTGCTCGCGCACGAGGGCGTCGTGGACGTGCTCGTCAACAACGCCGGCGTCAACGCCCCGCACGTCCCCGTGGAGCAGCTGAGCGCCGCGGACCTCAGCGCCGTGCTCGACGTCAACGTCGTCGGCGCGGTGCGCGTCTTCCACGCCTTCCTCCCGCTGCTGCGGCGCTCCGGCTCCCCGGTCGTCGTCAACGTCTCCAGCGGGATGGGGTCGTTCGCCGCGACGCACGACCCCGAGCGCGTCGAGTCGAGCGTCGTGTCGCCCTTCTACACCGCCTCGAAGGCGGCGCTCACCATGCTGACCACGCAGTACGCCAGGGCCTTCCCCGACATCAAGGTGAACGCGGCCGACCCGGGCTATACCGCCACGGACTTCAACGGCCACAGCGGTCCCCAGACCGTCACGGAGGGGACCGACGCGATCGTCGAGCTGGCCTCGATCGGCGCCGACGGCCCGACCGGTGCCTTCCGTGACCGGCACGGCGTCGCGCCCTGGTGACCGGGGGGGCACGAGTTCGGGCGAAACCCTGGCGCGGCCGGGTGCTCGAGGCCATGATCTGGCCACCGGGACGCAACGGCGCACCCGGCCCGAGCACCCGAGGGAGTCGTCGATGAGACGCAGCACCATCGCAGTGTCCATGCTCGCCGCCGCCGGCCTGGCCGTCGCCCCGCTCGCGGCACCCGCCTCGGCCGCGCCCTCCGGCGCCGTCGGGACGATCGTCTCCACCGGCCTCGAGGGGCCGCGCCAGCTCTTCTTCGACGGCGCCAACGCCTACGTCGCCGACTCCGATGACGGCCAGGTGCGCACCCTCACCGCCGACGGCAAGTCGCAGGCTGTGCTGTCCCGGCTCGGCTCGACGCAGGGCGTCGCCGTCGTCGGCGGCTCCGTCCTCGCCGCGGTGGGGGCGGCGGAGCCCGACGAGCACGCGACGAAGCTGCCGCCGCGCGGCCTGAGCGCCACCGTCGTCTCCTTCGCCTTCCCGACGCGCAAGCTGCTCTCGGACCCGCAGCGCTTCGAACTGCGCCACAACCCCGACGGGCAGCAGCAGTTCAATGCCAAGGGCGTGCCGCTGGACGCGCTCTCGAACCCCTACTACCTGCTGCCGGACCCGCACGGCTACGTGCTCCTGGCCGACGCGGGCGGCAACGACATCCTGCGCATCAACAGCCGAGGAGCGACCTCGCTGTTCGCCGCCCTCCCGCTGATCACCGCCGGGAAGTGCAAGACCGTTCCCAACAACGACAAGAAGCACGTCGGCTGCGACCCCGTGCCGACCGGCATGGCATGGGGACCCGACGGGTCGCTCTACGTCTCCGCGCTCGGCTCCGAGGTCGAGGGCGCCGTCTTCCAGCTCGACGGCCGCACCGGCGCGGTGCTGCGCACGTGGACCGGCTTCGGTGAGGGCCTGACGGGCGTCGCGGTGGCCGACGACGGCACGATCTACGCCAGCGAGCTGCTGCACGGCGCTCCTGAGGGCAACCCGCCGAAGGGCTTCGACCCCTCGACCGTCGGGCGCATCGTCAAGGTGTCGACGACCGGCGCGATGAGCTACGCACCGGTGCCGATGCCGGCCGGGATCGTCTGGCACGACGGCGCTCTCTACTCCACCGCGTGGAGCATCGCCGGCATGGTCGGCATGGCGCACGCCGGGCAGGTGCTGAAGGTCAACCCGTCGGCCTTCGTCGCGGCGAGCTGACCGACGCCTCGGGGGGAGGCCGCGCCCGGGCTAGGTGCTGAGCACCAGCTCGAGCGCGGCCTCCACGTGGAGCCGCGTCGTCGGGAACACCGGGACGCTGCTGTCGGCCTGCCCGACGAGCAGCTCGATCTCGGTGCAACCGAGCACGACGCCCTCGGCGCCTCGGGTCACCAGCCGCTCGATGAGCGCGCGGAACGCGTCGCGCGACTCCTCGCGGACGATGCCCAGGCAGAGCTCCTCGTAGATGACCCGGTGCACCAGTGCCCGGTCGTCGACCTCCGGCACCAGGACGGACAGGCCGCCGGCCTCGAGGCGCTCGCGGTAGAAGCTGCGCTCCATGGTGAAAGCGGTGCCCAGCAGGCCGACCTGGCGCACGCCCCGGGCGCGGACAGCCGCAGCGGTGACGTCGCAGATGTGCAGCAGCGGCACGTCGACGGCGGTCTGCACCTGCTCGGCCACCAGGTGCATGGTGTTGGTGCACAGCAGCAGGACGTCCGCGCCGCCGAGCTCCAGGCTCCGGGCGACCTCGGCGAGCCGCTCGCCCGCTTCGTCCCACCGGTCCGAGACCTGCAGGGCCTCGATCTCGGCGAAGTCGACCGATGCCAGCAGCAGCCGGGCCGAGTGCAGGCCACCGAGGCGCTCGCGCACCAGCACGTTGGCCAGGCGGTAGTACTCCGCGCTGCTCTCCCAGCTCATCCCGCCGAGCAGCCCGAGGGTGCGCGGCGCCGTCACGGGCACGTCACGGTGAGGGAGAAGCCGGTGGGGGAGCCGCCGTCCCAGGTCGTGGACACGTAGAGCCGGCTCGGTGTCGCGCTGAGCAGTGCCACCTGGGCGACCGGCGTGCGCGCGTAGGTGGAGTCGCTGCCCAGCACCGTCGCCGCTGCTCCGCAGTGCCGCACGTCGGCGACGGGGAGCTGCAGCGTGACACCGAGGTTCGTCGCGCTCGCGCTGCTGCTCACCACGGTCACTCCGGGCGTCGCGTGGACCAGCCCGGAGCCGGCGAGCCAGTTGACGACGTACGCGTTCGCGCCCCCCGCGGGCCCCTGCGGCCCGACGGCGCCCGCCGGGCCCTGGGCGCCGGGTGCACCCTGCGGCCCCTGCGCACCTGACGCGCCTTGCGGTCCGGGCACGCCCTGCGGCCCCTGCGCGCCGGCAGCCCCGCGCGCTCCGCGGGTGGCGGCCGCGCCCACCGCGTACAGCGTCGTGCCCTTGGCGCACCGACCGCCGGTCGGCTTCGTCACGGCGTGGCTCTTCGTGCCGACGCACACGTTGAGCAGCCGCGGCGTCCGGGTGGCCGCCACGGCGGCGCCGCCGCCGGCACCGCCCACCACGAGCAGGGCGGTCGCGGCGGCGAGGGCAGCAGGGCGGGGGCGCAGGAGCGTCATGCGCACAGCGAACCAGCATCGAGCGCCTCGGCGCCAGCAGTCGTGCCCTTCCGGCCGGCTACCGCGTGCGGCAGCGCTGGAGCGCCGCCAGGTAGTCGGCGTAGGCCCGCTGCGACACCCCGGCCGTCGGCACGATGCTGTCGAAGCTGTGGAACGTGCCTGGCACGTGGTGCAGCTCGGTGGACGTGCCGGCGGCGATGAGGCGCAGCGCGTAGTCGATCCCCTCGTCGCGCAGCGGATCCTCCTCGGCCGTGAGGACGAACGCCGGCGGCAGGCCCGAGAGGTCTTCTTCCCGGGCAGGCGCGGCGTAGCGCGGCGGCTCGTCGCGCGACGGCCCGAGGTAGCGGTCCCACATCAGCTCGGCGCCCTGCCGCGTGAAGCACGGCGAGTGCGTGTAGAGCTGCATCGAGCGGGTGGCCATCCGGTCGTCGGTGACGGGGCAGATCAGCAGCTGCTGGTGGATCTCGGGACCGCCCTCGTCGCGCGCCCGGAGGCACACGCCCGCGGCCAGGGCGCCGCCCGCGCTCGACCCGCCCACCGCGACGCAGCCGGTGTCGAGGCCCAGCGGGCCGGCGTTGCGCAGCACCCACTCGAGGGTGCCGTAGCCGTCGTCGAACGCCGCGGGGAACGGGTGCTCAGGGCTGAGTCGGTAGTCGGGCGACGCGATCGCGAAGCCCGAGTCCTCGGCCAGCCGCACGCACAGCTCGTCGTCGATCTCGGCGAAGCCGAACGCGAACGCGCCCCCGTGCAGCCAGAGCATGACGGGTACGTCTGCGGCCCCCCGCGGCCGGTAGAAGCGCACCCGCACGGGCGGGCCGTCGGGACCGGGAGCGATGTCCCGGACCTCGACGGCGTGCGGCACCGTGAGGCTGCTGGTGCGGTGGATCGCGTGCAGGCGCTCGCGACCGTCCTCGAGGTCGGTGCCGTCACCGATGTCGAACATGATCAGCGCTGCCGACAGCTCGGCGTCCATGCGTCCCCCCAGGTGCTGTGCTGCAGGCATGGCTACCACTCCGCGGGGGCGAGCGGTGGCCGCGCCAGGAACTCGTGGACCTCGCGCCACAGCTCGGCCGCGGCGCGGCTCTGCGGCGCGAACCGGTCGTAGGCGTGGTAGGTGCCTGCCGCGAGCCGCGCGTGCACCGGCACCCGCGCGTCGAGCAGCGCCCGCACCAGCTCGAGCTCCTCGTCGCGCAGCGGGTCGTGCTCGGCGAGCAGGACGAGCGTGTGCGGCAGCAGCGGCAGCCGGTCGTCGAGCAGCGGCGAGGGCCACGGCCCGCTCGCCGCGGGTCCTCGGTAGCGGTCCCACATGAGCTCGGCCTGCTCGGAGTCGAACACCGGTGCGGTGGTGTAGCGCCGCATGGAGCCCGAGTCCTGCCGGTCGTGGACGACCGGGTAGACCAGCACCAGCCGCTCCACCTCGGAGCCAGCGGCCACCGCGTGCAGGGTGGTCCGCAGCGCGAGCGAGCCGCCGGCGCTGGCCCCGGCCACGACCAGGCGTCGGGGCGACGGCGCGTCCGCCGCGACGGTCGCCGCCAGCTCCCGCTGGAGCCACGAGAGCGCCACGGCCGCGTCGCGCTCGGCGGCGGGGAAGGGGTGCTCGGGCGCGAGGCGGTAGTCGGGCGCCGCGACCAGCAGCCCGTGACGCACCGCGAGCTCCTGGCAGAGGTCGTCGTCCACGCCGGGCTCCCCGAGCGAGAACGCGCCGCCGTGCAGCCACAGCAGACCACCGGTGACGCCGGCGCGTGGCTCGTGGACCCGCAGCCGCAGCGGCCGGCCCTCGCCCGCCACCGTCACGTCGCGGGTCTCGACCTCGTCGTCGGACTCGCGCGCGAAGTGGGCCATCGCCTCGGCGAGCGCCGCCCGGTGGGTCGCCAGGTCGGCGTCCGGGTCGACCTCGAGCAGCCGGTCGCGACCGGCGAGCAGCTCGGTGTCGTAGCGGCGCACCTGCCGTCCGGCCTCAGACCGCGCTGCTGTCGTCTCCGACACCGACCTGTCCCCTCTCGACACCCGTCAGCAGGCTCTGGAGCTCCGCGCCACCGGCCATCAGCTCGATGACCTCGCCGATGCTGCGCTCGCCGCGCGCGAACTCCGCCGACGGCTCGCCGCGGCGCAGGACCATGAAGCGGTCGCCCGCGGCGTGGGCGTGGTACGCGTTGTGCGTGATGAACAGGACGGCCACGCCGCGCTCCCGCACCCGGGAGACCAGTCGCAGCACCGTCGCCGACTCACGGACGCCCAGTGCGGCAGTGGGCTCGTCGAGCACGAGCACCCGGGCACCGAAGTGCACCGCCCGCGCGATCGCGAGCGCCTGGCGCTCGCCGCCCGACATCGTGCCGACCAGCTGGCGGCCGTCGTCGACCCGGCGGATGCCGAGGTTCTTGAGCTCGGCCAGTGCGGTCCTGCTGGCGGTGGCCATGTCGATGCGCTTGAACGGTCCCCAGCCGACTGTCGGCTCGGCGCCCAGGACGAAGTTGCGCGCCACGCTCATCAGCGGGAGCGTCGCGACCTCCTGGTAGACCGTCGCGATGCCCACGTCGCGGGCAGCGCGGGGGCTGGAGAACGACACCTCCTCGCCGTCGACCACGACGGAGCCGGAGGTCGGGCGCTCGACGCCCGTCAGGAGCTTGATGACGGTCGACTTGCCGGCGCCGTTCTCGCCCAGCAGGCAGAACACCTCACCGGGCATGAGGCGCAGGCTGAGGTCGCTGACGGCGGTCACCCCTGCATACCTCTTGGTGACGCCGCGCAGCTCGACGACGGGACGGGTGGCGGTCTGGGTCTCTGTCATGGGGATCAGCTCCCGCTCAGCGCGAGGGCGCGCAGCCGGTGGTTGGCGAGCACGGCGACGAGCAGCAGCGCGCCGATGAACAGCTGGGTCAGGTCGGCGTTCCAGCCCAGCAGGAGCACGCCGGTGGAGATGATGCCGTAGGTCGCGGCCCCGCAGGCGGTGCCCATCGGCGAGCCGTAGCCGCCGGTGAGCAGGACGCCGCCGATGACCGCCGCCGCGACGGCCTGGAAGATGAAGGCGCTTCCCAGGGTCACGTTGCCGTTGCCCAGGGTCAGGGTCTGCACGGTGCCGGTGAGCACTGCGCAGACCGAGGTCGCGACGAACAGCGAGATCTTGACCCGGTCGGTGGGCACGCCGACCAGCCGGGCGGCCACGACGTTGCCGCCGGTGGCGTAGGTCCAGTTGCCGAAGCGGGTGCGGCTCATCATCCACGCCGACACGACGAGGAGCAGCACCCACCAGACGAGCGCGACGCCCAGCTGGTCGTTCATCCACTTGCTGGCGAACAGCGCGTGGGTCAGGCCGCTGGAGCTGGCGGACACGTTCGACGAGCCGGTGGCCCAGATGCTCACGGCCAGCGCGCCGCCCAGCAGCATCATCATCGTCGCCAGGGTGACGATGAACGAGGGCAGACCAGTGCGGACCACCATGAAGCCGTTGGCGACACCGACCGCGACGGCGATGGCGAAGCCGACGATGACACCGAGCCACGCCGGCTCGCCGTAGCCGCCGGTGGTGATGCCGACGCTCATGGAGCCGACGCCCACCATGGCCCCCACAGACAGGTCGAACTCGCCGGCGATCATCAGCAGCCCGATGGGCACGGCGACGATGCCGAGCTCGGCGGCGGCGTTGACCCAGTTGGCTGTGCCGCCCTGGGTCAGGAAGCCGTTGTCGCCGGCGAAGATGCTGAAGAACACGAACAGCGCCAGCGCCGACACGGCGCCGCCGATCTCGGGTCGGGTGAGCAGCCGGCGCACGGTGGAGCGGCCGGAGGTCTGGGCTGGTCCGGCCGGGTCGGCGACCGGCGGCAGGGCCGGTGCCGCCGTCGCCGTGCCCGGCCCCGTGGCGGTGGGGAGGTCCATCGGTGTTCCGTTCTCGCGCGGGAGGGGTTCTACTTCGGGCCGATGACGTTCGGGTACTTGTCGAAGACGGCCGAGATCTTCTCGACGTTCGACTTGTCCACGAACTGCGGGCCGGTCTTGATGACGCCGACCGGCGCGAGGCCGAACTTCGCGTAGGTGTAGGCGGTGATGGTGCCGAGGTAGCCGTCGAGGTAGGGCTGCTCGTTGACCAGGAAGAGCATGCTGCCGTTGTTGACCTTGTCGATCGCCGACTTGCCCACACCGAGGGAGCCGACGGGTGCACCCTTGCGGCCGGCCTGGTTCAGCGCGTCGATCGCGGCGTAGCCGGTGAGGTTGTTGAGCGTCATGACGCCCTCGACGTCCTTGTGCGTCGCGAGGAAGCCGCTGAGGTCCTTGGTGGTCTTGCTCTGGTCGGTGCCGTCGCCGCTGGGCAGGGTGAAGACGTCGGACGAGCCGCCCGCCGCGCGCAGGCCGTCGCCGAGCCCCTTGCAGATGGCGTCGAGGTAGGGGTTGCCCGCAACGTTGACCACGCAGGTGATGTTCTTCTTGCCGGCGTCGAGGAAGCGCTTGGCGGACTGGGCGCCCACGTCTGGGCCGAACTGGCCGATGAAGCCGAGTGCGCCGTCCTTCTCCCAGCTGTCCTGGCCCGACTGGTTGACGAAGACCGGAATGCCTGCTGCGACGGCCTTCTTGATGAGCGGGTCCACCACGTTGGTGATGAAGTCGCCGACCACGATCGCGTCGGGCTTCGACGCGATGGCGGCCTCCATCGTGCGGGCGGAGCTCGCCTGGATGTCCGCCTCGTCGATGGGGATGTAGTTGAGCTTGATCGGAAGCTGCTTCGCCGCGTCCTGGGCGCCCTGGTAGAGCGGCGGGAAGAACGGGTCGTTGAGGGGGCCGGAGACGAAGGCGATCTTGATCTGCTCGCCGCTGCTGGCGGCCACGGGCTGGCCGGTGGCGGCGGCGTCCTTCGCGGCGTTCGACTTCGCACTGCAGGCGCTGAGGCCGAGCGTCGCGGCGAGCACGAGCGGCAGCGCGCCCGCGACGAGCCGTCGACGACGGACGATGGGGTGGGACATGCGGGGCTCCTCGCATCGTTGGGAGTTCGGCGGCGACACGCTCGTGCTGCCTGCCGTGCGAGAAGTGTCGAGCGGCGCGGCGTCCGCGTCATCCGCCACGCGTCGCTGATCGGGGCTGCCGTGCCCGCCAGACGGCGCGGACGCGCAACGCTTGCGTAACGATGCGGCGGGTCGGTGCCCGCTCGTGGGGTGACGCCCTAGCCTCGGAGGCGTGCGAGGTCTGCTCCTGCGTCTGTCGAGCATGGATCCCGACGCCGAGGCGTCGCTTCGGGTCATCGAGTACTTCGACCGCCTGGTCAACAACGGCGTCAGCCTCGAGGCGCTCACCCGAGCCGCCGCCGCCCTCGCGTGCTGCACCGCAGGGCTGCGCGACGCCGCCTCCGGCCAGATCATCCGCTTCGACGACAAGGGTGGCTCGGCGCCGCCGCTCGAGCTGCCAGTGGCGATCGAGGCGCCCGTCGTCGTCGGCGAGGTGACGGTCGGCCACGTGTGGCTGGAGCGCCAGCAGGTCCAGCCCCTCGACGAGATCCTCGTCGAGCGCATGGCCGTGACCGCGGCCGCGCGCTGGCGCCCGCTGACCTCCACTGCCGGCAGCACCGACGTCGCACTGGTCGGCCTGCTGATCGCGGCCGACACCGACGAGGACGAGCGGGCGCGGGCCCTGCGCCTCCTGCGCCTGTCGCCGGCCCGCTCGCTCCGGGTCGCCGCGGTCTCGGCATCCGACGGGGAGCTCGGGCCGGCCATCGCCTCCGTCGTCGCCTCGGTCTCGGCGCTGGGCGGGGTCGCCCGAGCCGCCCGCGTCGGCATGGTGGGCGCGGTGGTGCTGCAGGCGCCCGGCGACCCGCTCGAGCTGCTCCGCTGCGCGCCCGCGGCGGCCGGCGCCGAGCGCCCGGCCCGCATCCACGTGGGCGTCGGCCCCTGCGTACCCGCCTCGCGCGCCCAGGACTCGTGGACCTCGGCGCGCGTCGCCGGCCAGTTCGCCGGCGCGTGGCGCGACGAGCGCCTCGTCGTCTGGGACGACCTGGGGGCGCTCGCGACCCTGGCCTCGTGCCCTGCGGAGGTCGCCCTGAGCAACCCTGACGTCCGCGCCCTGGCCGAGATGTCGCGGACTTCGAGCGGCGAGCTCGACATCGACATCCTGCTCGCGTTCACGTGGAGCGGCTCGGCCCGGCAGGCGGCCGCCGAGCTGCACCTGCACCACAGCTCGATCACCAACCGGCTGCGCCACGTCGAGGCGGCCCTGGGCGTCTCGGTCGACGACCCCGCCGGCCGCCTGCGCGCGCAGACGGCGGCGATCCTCTGGCGGCTGCACGGCCTGCGCAAGGCGGCCTGAGCTCAGGGCCCGTCGAGCGTCGCGAGGCCGTCGACGAGGAGCGCGGCGGCGCGGCGTACGTCTGCGGTGACCGCCGCTGCCAGCGGCGCGGGTGCGCGCTGCGTGCCCACGTGGCGCGCGAGGCTCGCGAACTGCACGCTCCAGAGCCCCAGCAGCGCGTGCGCGGCGGCCAGCGGACGGAGGTCACCGGGCTCCGCGCGCGAACGCTCGGCCAGCGCGGCTGCGGCGACGCCCGTGAGCCGGTCGAAGGTGTCGCGCTGGTAGGCGCGCAGCGACGGCGTCTCTCGCAGCATCCGGCCGAACCTGCGGAACCCCTGCGCCGCGGCGTCCGGGTCGGGCTGCGCGCCGAGCCACGCCGTCAGCTCGTCCAGCTCGGCGCCCAGCACGTCGAGGACGACCTTGACGGGGGAGGCACCGGGCTCGCGCAGCCGCTCGAGGGACCCGGCGGTGCCCGCCCACAGGTCGAGGAGCAGCGACTCCTTGGTGGGGAAGTAGTTGAACACCGTCTTCTCGGACACGCCGCACGCGGCGGCCACGTCGGCCACCCGCACGGCGTGGAAGCCGTTCTCGAGGAAGAGCCGCGTCGCGGTCGCTGAGAGCAGCCGGCGGGTCTGCCGCTTCTTGCGCTCCCGGAGCCCCTCGCCGGCCGGCTCTGGTCCTGCAGCCAGCGCGGTCCAGTCGAGCGTCATGGCGAGAGTTTACAGCGGCTGCAACTTACGGTTACTGTAACAATCTCTGCCCATCGACGCAGGAGGCTCCCGTGAGCACCATCTCCCTCACCCGCGACTACCCCGCCCCGCCCGAAGACGTGTGGCGGGTGATGACCGACCCCGAGCTCATCCCGCTGTGGACAGCGACAGGAGCCGGTGCGCGGGCTGACGGTTTTGCGCCCGTGGTGGGCACGCGCTTCCGGTTCGTCGCGGAGCCCAAGCCCGGATGGAGCGGCGTCGTCGACTGCGAGGTGCTGGAGGTCGAGGCACCACGGCTGCTGCGCTACTCCTGGACCGGTGGCGACGGCGGTGCGACCACGGTGGTCACCTACCTCGTCGAGCCAGCACCCGGCGGCGCGCGGCTGACCTACCACCACACCGGCTTCACCGGTCTTGGCGGACTGGTGATGTCTCGACTGCTCGGCCGGGTGCGCCGCAGGATGCTCGACGTCGGGGTGCCCGCCGCGCTGGACGCACTGGCCGCCGGCGCCCGCTGACGTCCGGGCGGGTGCGCTGCTCCTAGGTGCAGGCCGGCCCTGGTGCGCCCGGCGAGCCGCACGAAGACTGGAGGGCGACACGAGGCGACAGAGCAGAGGAGCGGCCGGGATGGCCAAGAACTGGTTCGTGACAGGAGCATCACGCGGCTTCGGCAGGGCCTTCGCCACGGCGGCGCTGCGGCGGGGTGACAACGTCACCGCAACCGCGCGCGACGCCTCGCCGCTCGCCGCGGTCGCCGCGGAGTCCCCCCAGCGGTTCCTGCCGCTCGAGCTCGACGTCACCCGGGCGTCCGACGCCGCAGGCGCGGTGCAGGCGGCGCACCAGCGCTTCGGTCGGCTCGACGTCGTCGTCAACAACGCGGGCTACGGGCACTTCGGCGCCTTCGAGGAGCTGACCGAGGACGAGCTCGTGGCTCAGCTCGACACCAACGTGCTCGGCCCCTTCCGCGTGGTGCAGGCGGCGCTGCCGATCCTGCGCGCGCAGGGGAGCGGGCACGTCGTGCAGGTGTCGAGCATCGGCGGCGTCGGCGCCTTCGCCGGGCTCTCGGCCTACCACGCGAGCAAGTGGGCGCTCGAGGCCATGAGCGAGTCGTTGGCGGCTGAGGTCGCCGGCTTCGGCATCCGGGTCACCATCGTCGAGCCCGGCGGCTTCGCGACCGACTGGGCCGGCGCGTCGGCGCGGCGCTCGGAGCGGCTGGAGGTCTACGCCGCCATGTGGGACGCGGTTGCAGCGCGCCGCGGCGCGGCCGCGCCCGGCGACCCGGAGGCCGCTGCGCAGGCACTCCTGGAGGTCGTCGACGCTCCGGAACCACCGCTGCGCGTGCTGTTCGGCTCGGCAGCGCCGGGTCTGGTCAGGAGCGTCTACGAGCGCCGGCTCGCCGAGTGGGCCGCGTGGGAGGACACCGCGCGCCGGGCGCAGGGCGACGCCGCACCGGCTAAGGAGGCCGGGTGAGCGGCGGGCCGGCCGACGGCCTGGTGCTCGTCGCCGGGGCGGGCCCGGGGGTCGGGCTCGCCACCGCGCGGGCCTTCGCCTCGCACGGCCACCCGGTGGGCCTGGTCGCCCGTGACGAGCAGCGGCTCGCCGGCAACGCCGAGGAGCTGCGGGCTGGCGGCGCCGTGGCCGACTACGCCCTCGCCGACGTCCGCGACGACGCGGCGTTCGCCGCCGCCGTCGCGTCGCTCACCGCGCGGCACGGGCCGGTGGTGGTGCTCGCCTTCACCCCGCTTCCAGACGTCGCCCTCATCCAGCCGGTGGTGCAGACCACGCCAGATCACATTGCCGGGGCTCTCGCCCTCGGCGTCACCGCCGCCGTGCGGGCGGCGCAGGCCGTGCTGCCCGGCATGCTCGAGCGGGGCGCGGGGACGCTGCTGTTCACGACCGGCAGCGCAGCGGTCGCGCCGAGCCCCGACCGCGCAGCCAGTGCGGTGGCCAATGCCGCGGAGAGCGTGTACGTCCGCCTCCTGCACGAGGCGGTGGCCGCCTACGGCATCACCGTCGCGCAGCTGGTGATCGTGGGTGCAGTGGGGCCGGGTCGCAAGCACGAGCCGGCCGCCGTCGCAGAGCGGCTGTGGCAGCTGCACGCCGAGTCCGGCGAGGTGCTCAGCGTGCTCCAGTAGCTCCTCAGCCCCGGCGGGCCTCGACGTCGCGCGTCGCCGCCAGGGTGCCGAGCAGCCGCAGCGCCTCGGCGCTCGGCGTGCCCGGGTCTGCCGAGTAGACGACGAGCTGCAGCCCGGGCCCCGAACGCACGTCGAACGCCTGCATGTGCAGCGTCAGGCGTCCGACCTCGGGATGGCGGAAGGTCTTGCTCTCCAGCGTCTTGCCCCGGGCGTCGTTGGCCTGCCACAGCTCGCGGAACTCCGCGCTGCGGCCGAGCAGACCATGGAGCACCTCCTGCACGCGGGGGTCGTCGTAGGCCTCGCTGTGCCCGAGGCGGAAGCCGGCGGCCGAGTTGGCCGCCACAGCAGGCCAGTCGTCGTAGAACTCGTGCGCGGCCGGGTCGAGGAACACGATCTCCATGAGGTTGCCGGAGAAGGCGAACTCGTCGAAGAGGGCGCGCGCGAGCCGGTTGGCGGCGAGCACGTCGTTGGACCGGTCGAAGACCAGCGCCGGGTTGTCGGGCCAGCCCTCGACCAGCGCCACCAGCTCGGCCGGCACCGGGCCGCTCGTGGCCAGTCGCGGAGCCAGGCCCGCGAGCCGGTAGAGGTGGCTGCGGCCGTCGTGGTCGAGGCGGAGCGCGACGGCGAGGGCGTCGACGACCTGCGGCGACGGCGTACGCTCCCGGCCCTGCTCCAAGCGCACGTAGTAGTCGGCGCTGACGCCGGCCAGCAGCGCCACCTCCTCGCGGCGCAGGCCCGGCACGCGCCGCGGCCCGGTCGTGGGCAGCCCGACGTCGTCGGGCGAGACCCGGCTACGGGCACCGCGCAGGAAGCCGCCGAGCGAGGAGACGGCGGCAGAGGTCTCCGTGCTTCTCGCGCCGGAGCCGCCGGCGTCGTCCTCGTGCCTCACCCGGTCAACGCTAGCTCGGCGACACCGGGCCGGCAGAGGTCGTGCCGGTGACGCCGTCGAGGACCTGCTCCTCCCGCTCGACCAGGACCCGGACGTCCCACGCGCCGAGCGCCAGCACGTCGCCCGCCGCGAGCGCGCCGCCGCCCAGCGCGTCGTCGAGCACGACGGGGACGCGCACCTCGGCCGGCACCCACGACCAGTTGTGCACGAAGCGCACGCGCCGCCCGTCCGGCGCCGTGGCACCGGTCACCCGGACCGCGGGCGGCAGCTCTCCCCAGCCCGGACCGCCCGAGGGCGTCGCCCACGCGAGCAGCGCCGCGGCCAGGTCGAGGCTCGGCACCGTGCCGACGCAGGTGATCCGGCCCCGACCGGCCTCGCGGGTCGTGACCGCAGGCCACCGACCGAGGTGCGGGTGGTCGTAGCGGGCCAGCACCGTGGCGTCCTCGGCGACCAGGCCGTCGACCCACCGGGTGCCGGCCGGCTCGCCGGGGAGCGGGAGGTCGCCCTCGCCGGGCACGACCGCCACGTCGTCGAGCAGGTTGGTGAACTCGTCGTACCAGACGCCGGCCGCCTCGGCGAGGCGCGCGGGCTGGACGTCGGTGCGCGCCCGGCCGAGCTGGTCCCCGTAACCGGTGCGCGGACCGAGGACGAGGTGGCCGCCGGCAACCGCGTACGCGTGCAGCCAGTCGAGCGTCGCGTCGTCGGCGAGGTAGAGGCCGGGGACCACCAGCACCGGGTGCTGCTGGACTCCCTGCTCGGGCGTCAGCGCCGACGGCCCGCCGACCAGCTGGCGGACGTGCACGACGCGCACCTGCCGCCCGGCGTCGAACGCGCCGCGGTAGAACGGGTCGAACAGGCCGTGGTAGGCGCGCTCGTCAGGACCGCCGTCAGGGTGCGAGAGCGCAGGGTGCTGCTGCATGAACCACTTGGTGGGCATGGAGAAGACCAGGGTCACGTCGGCGTCGGGCACGAGGCCGGCCACGAGGTCGCCGGCGGCCTCGAGCTCGGCGCCCAGCCGCGCCAGCTCGCGGTAGGTGCGGCCCGGGCGCCCGGTGTGCGGGAGCACGCCGCCCCACCACGTCTCGGCGCCGAAGTGCAGGGTGTGCCAGTGCCAGTACTCGACCATGCGGGCACCTCGTGATACCAGTGCCCAGGCCACCTGACGCCACTGCCCGTCGTAGGCGGGCCGGTTGTCCCACGCCGGGCCGATGCCGCCGGCGTTGGTCTCGGTGACGAGGAACGGTTCCTGGCGCGAGGAGAACATGCGGTCGGCGTTGAGGTAGACCGCCCAGGTGCCGCTGCTCGTCCACGTCTGTCGCGGGGAGCGACGGTCGGGCAGAGCGAGCGAGTCCTGCATCTCGTAGTAGGGGTTGCTCGCCGTGACGTCGAGGGCGCCCGTGAGCCGGTCGTCCTCGACCGCCGGCCGCTCGTAGGCCAGGCACGTGGTCACGAACTGGTCGTCGCGCGCGTACTCCCTCACGACCTGCGCCTGCCAGGCGATGAACTCGGTCGTGAGCTGGGCCTGGAACGCGCGCCAGGCCACGTCGTACTGCGGCTGCGCGTTGCCGTCGGGCCGCCAGAGGTCGGCCCAGGTCGTCAGCCGGTGCGACCAGTAGACGAGTCCCCACTCGCGGTTGAGCGTCTCGACGTCGCCGTAGGTAGACCGCAGGGAGTCGACGAAGCGCTGGAAGACGCCCTCGTTGTGGAAGATCTCGAGCCCCGGCTCGTTGTCGACCTGGAAGCCGAGGACTGCCGGGTGCCCGGCGTAGCGCCCGACCACCTGGCGCACGACGCGCTCGGCGTGGAACCTGAAGGCCGGGTGCGTGTAGTCGACCTCCTGACGGGCGCCCCACGGGATGCGCTGCCCCGTGCGCCGCTCCGCCGCGATCTCCGGGTAGCGGCGCGCGAGCCACGGTGGGACGGCGTAGGTCGGCGTGCCGAGGACGACGGAGATGCCGCGCGCGTGGGCGCCGTCCAGCACGGGTGCGAGCCACTCGAGCTCGAAGCGGCCGTCCTCGGGCTCCCACGTCGACCACACCGACTCGCCGACCCGGATGACGCTGAACCGCGCCTGCGCCATCAGGTCGAGGTCGGTCTCCAGCCGGTCGTAGGGCTGGTACTCCGCGTAGTAGGCGGCGCCGAACAGGACGCGTGGGGGGAGGTGCGGCATGACGGGCGGCTCCTGGTCTCGGACGACCCGGTCAGTAGACCAGGAGGACCAGGGCCGCCCGTCCGGCGGGCGCGACGGGGTCAGGCGCCCGGCGTGAAGCGCTTCAGCACGCCGGTCTTGACCTCGGTCTCGCGCTGCTGCTCGCCGGCGAAGGCGCTGACCACGACGAGCGCGCCGGTCAGGGCCGGGATGGCCCACTGCAGCAGGCGGAGCTGGCGCTGGGCGTCGGCCACCTCGGACGGCGTGCCGGCGGCGGGCGCGGTTCCCGAGCCGGCGGGCACCGCCCCGGCGTCCGAGACCTTCTTGCCGAGCACGCGGCTGTAGCCGGTGGCGGCGAGGGCGCCGACCGTGAGGCCGGTCTTGACGACCGACATGGTGGCGACGCCGCTCTGGCCGGCGACACGGCTCTTGTTGCCGACCAGCTGGCCGACGCTGCCGATGAGGTGGGCGCCGATCGCGGCGGCGTTGACCGGGGTCCAGCGGTCCCAGCCGGCGTTGGCGACAGCTCCGGTCGAGCGGTCGCTGCCGGCGGCGGCCGCGGCGGGGTTCAGGGCGACGGCGTTGGCGAGGGTGCCGCCGAACCAGGCGGCGAGGCCGACGTCGTGGAGCGAGCGGGACAGGGTGTTGCGCGCCATGCGTGAACTCCAGGTGGACGAGGTGGGCCGGTCAGCGACTGCTCCCGGCAACGGGCGATACGTCCATCCTGTGCCCATCCGTGGGGGTGTGCCACTCGCGAGTCGCGGACTCTTCCTCGGGCCGCGCTCAGCCCCGCAGCGCCGCGAGGCCGACGAGCAGGACGTCGAGCCCGCGCTCGAGCTCGGCCGCGCCGTCGTAGCGAGCGAGCTCGCTCGCCAGGGAACGCAGCAACGGGAACTCGCGCGGCGGGAGCCGGTGCAGCCCCAGCCGGAGCAGGTCGTCGGTCTCGTCGGGGTCCGCCACCACCTCCTGCAGCTCGGTGAGCAGGTGCCCGAACAAGAAGCCGACGTAGGCGCGGTAGACCTGCAGCGCCTGGACCGGGCTGAAGCCCGAGGCGGTGAGCAGCGCGAGCAGCTGCTCGAGTGGCCGCAGGGTGCCCAGCGGGCGCAGCCCGAGCGGCGTGGCCAGCGGGCGGGTGACCAGCAGGGGTACGACGTGCGGGTGCGCGAGGGCGAGTGTGCGCAGGTCGTGGGCCGTGCACCGCAGCTGCTCGGCCCAGTCAGCCGGAGCCTGCGGGATGGTGAGCTGCGCCAGCACCAGCTCGGCGACGCCGTCGAGCAGGTCGGCGCGGCTCGGCGCGTAGCGGTAGAGCGTCATGGGGTCGCGGCCCAGCCTGCTGCCCAGCCGTCGCATCGTGAGGGCGTCGAGGCCCTCGGCGTCGACCAGCTCGAGCGCGGCGACCATGACCTGCTCGCGGCTCAGCGTGCTCCGGCGTGCGGGCATCGGTGCGGACGTCCTTCCGGCGAGGTTCCCGAGTGCCTACACGCCGGACCGGTGTGCCGGCGCGTCGGCGGCGGTGGCCTGCACCGCTGCCAGGGCCGCGTCGACCGTACCGTGCACGTCGAACACCTTGTGCAGGCCCGTCATGTGCAGCAGCCGCAGGACGTGGGGGTGGGTGACGACGAGGTGGAGCTCCCCGTCGCCGAGGCGCGCCCGCTTGCGCGCACCGATGAGCACGCCCAGGGCCGCCGAGTCCACGAACGTCACGCCCGTGAGGTCGACGACGACGCGCTGCCGACCCTGGGTCGACAGGTCGCGCAGCGTCCCGAGAAGGCGTGGCGCCGCGTGCGTGTCGAGCTCGCCGGTGGCCTCGACGATGATCACGCCGCCTTCGCTCCGGCTGCTGATCGTCGGATCCATAGGAATCTCCTCGAGGTGGTGCAGGGACGTATGCGGTGGCGCGCTGTGGGCGTCAGGCGCGGTAGAGAGCGACGAGCGGGCAGGTGAACGGGTCGCGCGCCCGCAGGCCGACCGCGTTGAGGTAGCGCACGACGATCCCGTAGGAGCTGAGCAGGCTCGTCTGGGTGTAGGCGACGCCGTGCTCGGCGCAGAAGCGGCGGACGATCGGCTGGGCCAGGCGCAGGTGGCGCCGCGGCATGCTCGGGAAGAGGTGGTGCTCGATCTGGTAGTTGAGCCCGCCCATGGCGAAGTCGGTCAACCGGCCGCCGTCGACGTTGCGCGACATCAGCACCTGGCGCCGCAGGAAGTCGATGCGCGCGTCTCGCGGCACGAGCGGCATGCCCTTGTGGTTGGGTGCGAAGGACCCGCCGAGGAAGACCCCCGTGAGGCCGAGCTGCACGGCCAGGAACGCCGCGGCCTTGCCCGGGGGGAGCAGGACGAGCACGACCGCGAGGTTGGCGGCGAGCCGTCCGGTGACGAGCCCGAGCTCGGTCCAGCGGTGCGGCGCACCCTTCTGCTGCACCAGGGTCTGCACGCTCGCGATGTGCAGGTGCAGCCCCTCGAGGGTCAGCAGCGGGAAGAAGGCCCAGCCCTGGTGACGGGTCAGCCAGGCGGCCAGGCCGCTGCGTCCCGCGGCGACCGCGGGGGTGAAGGCGAGGACGCCGGGGCCGATGTCGGGGTCCTTGCCCTGCTGGTTCGGGCCGCTGTGGTGCCGGTTGTGCTTGCTCGCCCACCAGCTGTAGCTGAGTCCGGCGAACGCACCGGCGAGGATCCGCGCCGACCACTCGTTCCACCGCGGCGAGTCGAAGACCTGCCGGTGGGCGCCGTCGTGGCCGAGGAAGCCGAACTGGGTGACGACGGCGGCCAGCACTGCGGCGACGGCGAGCTGGAACCAGGAGTTGCCCAGCAGGACGAACGCGGCCCAGCAGGCCGCGAAGACGGCGATGCATCCGCTCGCGCGGCGCCAGTAGAAGCCGCGGTCCCTGGCGAGCAGGCCGGCTGCGCGCACCTGGCGCGACAGCTCGGCGTACTCGCTGCCGACGGCGAAGCGTGCGGACGGTGCCATGGCGGCCCTTCGACCAGGAGACGCTGCGGGAGAGGACGCAGGTGCGGCCGACTGCCGCTCTACAGTGTAGACATTACCCGTAGACTGTGGTTGCGAACCGTCAACGAGGGCACACTGTCCGTATGGAGTCCACGGCGTACGTCGGCGAGTGCCCAGCCTGCGCGGGGCCGTTGCGCCAGGCCGCCGAGCCTCAGACGGTCGAGTGCTCCGAACGCGGCCACACGTTCACCGTCCCCGAGCTCGAGCACGACCAGGCGCAGGCCGTCCGGCGCGCGCTCTGGTCGGCGGAGAAGGCGCTGAACTCACAGGCCCTCGGCCTGCAGCTGATCGGGGAGTCGGCGGGCGTGGACCACGGCCCGACCATCCAGCGGCTGCGCGAGGACGCGGAGGTCGTGCGCGGCCTCGCCCGACGCTGGGACGGACTGGTGGCCGACCGCTGATCGCGGAGCCGCGGACGGCGCCGGTCAGCCGTCGACTCGGCCGCCCTCGAGGCGAACCACGCGCGAGGCCACCGCGATGACACGGGGGTCGTGCGTGGCGGCCAGCACAGTCGTACCCGTCGCTGCAGCGCGCTGCAGCTCGCCCAGCACCCGGTCGACGTTGGCGTCGTCCTGGTGCCCCGTCGGCTCGTCGAGGACGAGCAGCCCCGGACGGAGGCAGAGCGCCCGTGCGAGGCCGGTGCGCTGCTGCTCGCCCAGTGAGGTCTGCACGGCCGGCTGAGCCGCGATCGCGTCGAGCGCCAGCCGCGCCAGGAGGCCGGCGTCAGGCGTCGCGCCGCGCAGCCGCGCCGGCAGGTGGGCGTTCTCCTCGACGGTGAGCTCCTCGGCCAGACCGAGCCGCTGCGGCAGGAAGGCCCGCACCGCCCAGTCGTCGATGCTGTCGGCCGGGCGTCCCTCGACGAGGACCTCGCCACTGCCGGGCCTCATCGCACCCGCGACCAAGTGGCACAGCGTGGTCTTGCCTGAGCCCGAACGTCCGGCGAGGGCGACCAGCTCGCCGCGGTGTGCGACCACGCTGACGTCGGTGAGGACGGGTACGGCATGGCGCCCCGCGCCCGCCACGTGGCTGACCGCGCGCACGACGAGCACCGGCGCGGCGCTCACCGGTCGCCCTCCGCCACCGGGCGCAGGCGCAGGCCGTCGCCGTCGCGCTCGACCAGCGCGCGACCTCCGGGGAAGAGCTCCAGGGCGTCGGCGGGCAGCTGGAGCCGGCCCGTGGAGTCGATCGGCGCGGTGACCCGGCCGCCCCGGTCGCGCTCGGTCGAGAGCACCCCGTGCCGCAGCGCCAGCACGCGGTCGGCGGCTCCCACGGCGCGGGCGTCGTGCGTCGAGAGCACGACCGCGCTGCCCGCCGCGGCGGCCCGGTGCAGCTGCTCGAGCACCAGGACCGCCGACTCGTCGTCGAGCTCCGCGGTCGGCTCGTCGGCCACCAGCAGGTCGGGCGCGCCCCAGGTGGCGACGGCCACAGCCAGCCGCTGCTGCTCGCCGCCGGACAGCTCGCCCGGGCGCGAGCCCGCCAGCGGCGCCAGCCCGAGCTCGTCGAGCGCCTGCACCGGCGTACGCGGGTCGTCGCCGCGCAGGCCCGCGACCTGCCGCAGCTGCTGGGCGGCGGTGAGCCGCGGGAACAGCGAGTGGCTGGGCCGCTGGGCCACCCAGGAGACGTGGCGCCGGCGCAACGAGGTGACCGCCCGGCCCGACAGGCCGCCGACCGGCCGCCCGAGGACGGTGAGCTCGCCGCCGCTCGCGCGCTCCTGGAGGGCGAGGACGCCCAGCAGGCTCGACTTGCCGCTGCCCGACGGCCCGGTCACCGCGGTCACGGTGCCGCGGGCGAAGCGCGCGTCGACGCCCCGCAGCGCGTGCGTCTCGCCGGTGGCCGAGACGTAGATCTTCAGCAGGCCCGCGCACACGGCGACGGGCTCCTCGACCGGCTGGCTACTCGGCGCCACGGAGCACCTGCTCGTCCCCCTCGGCGCGCGCCCGCGCACCCGCCACCACGGCAGCCACGGCGACGGCCAGCACCGCCGCGCCGGCGGTGGCCGCGAGGCTGCCGGCGTCGAGGCCGAAGTCGAAGGCCACGACCTGCCCCTGCTGCGGGTCGAGCAGGCGCGCCGCCATCGGAGCCACCAGCGCCCAGCCCGCCGCGGCCAGCAGCACCGCGGCGGCGGCCATGGCCGCCAGCTCGAGCAGCCGGGCGGCCCACACGCCGCGCGCGCCGAGCCCGACGCGGCGCAGCATCAGCTCCGTGGCGCGCGCCCGCGCCGCCGACCGGTCGGCGTGCATGGCGAACGCGAGCAGCGCGATCAGCCCGGCGCACAGGCCGAGCGTGCGCAGGTACCCCAGCCCGCGCGCCGCCGCCACGAGCTGCGGCTGCTGCCGCGCCACGAGCTCGGAGGAGGTACGCACCGGCTCGACGTGGTGCGCCTGCAGCGTCTCGTCGACGTCCGCGGCCCCCCGCGACGACCACAGCGAGGCACCGAAGTAGCCGGCCATGGAGCTCGTGCCGCCGTTGGCGTAGCGGGGATCCGCGGGTCCGGCCTGGAAGAGCATGCTCGCCTGCGGCGCCACGAGCATGGGCATCGTCCCCAGCCCGGGGAAGGCGCGGGCGGTGCCGACGACCTGCACCGGCACGTCGGTCGCCAGGGTCTGCACCGAGACGCGCGAACCGGTGCGCATGCCGGGGTAGTTGACGGCGACGACGGGCACCGTCACCGGCGTCTGCCCGGCGGCCAGCAGCCGCAGCGCCTCGCGGTCGCCGGTGGCGAGCGGGGCCATCAGCCGGCGCGCCGCGGCGAGCTCCGAGCCGGTGCCCCAGCTCGCGACCGCGGCGAAGCGGTCGGGGTCGACGGCGAGCACCTCGATGTTGCCGGACGAGCCGCCGATGCCGACACGCGTGCGCCAGACCACGGTCTGCCACGGCGCGACGGGCGGTGGGTGCACCTGCGCGAGCTCCTCGGCCGGCGGCACCGCCTCCTGCGCCGCGCGCCCGGTCGGCCGACGCGGCGGTGACGGGTCGAGGGCGGAGGAGTCCTCGATGTCGGCGGTCGCCCGGGCGCCCGAGGTGACCGCCACGCGGTCCCCGGTCGTGGCCGTCGTGGAGGTCGCCGCGCACAGCGCGAAGAGCAGCAGACCGAGGCCCGAGGACAGCACGGCGACGACGCCCGCCCGCTCCGCGCCCGGTGCCGCGAGGCGGCGCAGGGCGAGCCAGCCCGCCCAGGACGCCCGGCGCCCGGAAGAAGTGGCGCTGCGGCGCCGCAGCAGCTGGGCCGTCGACCAGGTGACGACCCGGCCGCCCACCGCCCCGACGGCCGCGGTCACGAGCAGCGGCACCAGCAGCGAGAGCCCGCTCGAGCTGGCGCCCTCGGGCGAGGCGGTGAGCAGCCCGGCGGACGCCGTGGCCGCCGCCACCACGGTCAGCGCCTCCCACGGCACCCGGCGGCGCACGGTGCCCGCGCTCGGCCGCACGACCACCAGCGCCGCCACCAGCGCGACCGCCACGACGACCACGAGGCCTGCGCCCGCGGTGACCGCGCCGCGCACGGCGGCCTGGTGGACCGTCGTCCCCGGGATCCGGCCGGGCGGGCCGACGGCCCGGATCACCGCGTACGCCAGCGGCACCCCGGCGGCGACGCCGAGCACTGCGGCCGGCAGGTGCTCGATCCCAGCCAGGGCCGCCTGGAAGGCAGGGCGCAGCCCGAGCCCCGTCGCCAGCCGCTGCTCGGTGCGCCTGCGCCGCAGCCCCAGCACCGCGACCGCGGCGACCGCGGCGACGCCGAGCGCGACGGCGGCGCTCGACAGGGTGCCGGCGCGGTGCTCGGTGGCGTCGGCGACCTCCTGCGCGGCGCCGTGCACGATCGCGATGCCCGAGACGACCGAGGGGGAGACGGGGGAGAGGTCGGACGGGAGCGCGTCCTGGTCGACGACCTGGGCGCGCAGCGCCTCGACCCCGGCCGCCGTGCGCCCGACGCCGGCCAGCGTGTCGTTGTCCGCGCGCAGGGCCGCGTCCACCAGCCACAGCAGCTCGTCGCCGGTCTGGTCGGAGACGGCCCGGGCGGTCGCCGTGTCGGCGACGACCAGGTGGGCGGTGTCGCTGGCGAACTGCACGTCGGACGGCAGCGCGCCGCGCAGCAGCGCCCAGTAGTCGGCGCCCGGCCGGTCGGCGGGGCGGCGCCCGTCGGCCCCGGTGCGGTAGGTGCCGGCCACCGTCGCGGTCGCCGTCGCGGCGCTGAGGTGGCGGGCGCGGAGCACCAGCGAGACGAGGGACCCCGGCCGTACGCCCAGCTGCGAGGCGACGTCGGCGGGCAGCCAGACGCCGGCGGCAGGTACCGCGCCGCTCGACGCCCCGGCCGCCACCAGGTGGGTGCCCGGGTCCTCGATGCCGACGACCCGCGAGGCGACCGAGCGGCCGCCGGCCTCGACGGCGAAGGTGTAGCCGGAGTCCCGCCCTCGCAGCTCGGCGGCGACCGACACAGCGGTGGTGTGCGGCGGCGTCAGGCCCGGGATGCGGCGCAGGCGCTCGGCGAGGTCGTCGGTGCTCCTGCGCGTGCCGCCGCCGCCCACCACGCGCACGACCGGCGCGTCCGCGGCCCGGGCCCCGGGCGGCACGGCCTCGAGCGCCGAGCGCATGGCCGCGTTGCGACCGGCCTCGGCGAACAGCGGCTCGGACGCGGCGGCGGCCGAGAGCACGGTGAACGCCGCGACGACCAGGAGGCCCCAGACGCCGCTGCCCGGCAGGCGGAGCGCCGCCGAGAGCCACAGCGGGGACGGCGGGCGCACGGCGACGACGCTATCGGGGGGACCGACGGCAGGGCACCCCTCGTGACGTGATCGTGACGCCCGCCTACCCGCCGGGCGCGTCCGCCGGCTGACCGGCACCCGCACCGCGTGCGCCGGCCGCGGCGACGAGCACCGCCGCGGCCTCCGGCACCGTGCTGGCCGCCTGCCGGGCGAGCGCGGCGAGCAGTCGGAAGGCGCCGTCGCCGTCGACGCCGTGCCGCTCCATGAGCATCCCCCGGGCCATGCCGACCTGCCGGCTGGTCTCGAGCGCCTGGTGGAGGGCCGAGACCTCGGCGTCGCCCGCCTCGGCGCGCTGCACCGCCTGGTCGCGGTCGGCCGCGGCGCGCTCGCGGGCCCGGGCGCCGCGGCCGCGGTCGTCGCTGGCGTGCTGGCGCTCCGCGCGGGACCCCTCCCGCTCGACCAGGGCAGCGTCGCGCTCGCGGGCCGCGAGGAAGCGCTCGCCGGCCGGGTCGTGCGCGCCCGCCCCCGAGTCGCGGCGCCGTCCCCGCCGGGTGGCCTCGACGTCGCGGGCGAGAGCGGCCTCGTCGCGCCGGGTGGCCCGCGCGTCGTGCACCGCCGCGAGCTCGTCCCACTGCTCGGCCAGGGCGTCGCGCTCGCTCGCCAGCGCCGCCAGCTCGCGCGGGGTCCACGTGCCGGACGTGAGCGCCTCCGCCTCGCGGCGGGCCAGCTCGTCGTCGAGCGCGGCCAGGTGCTCTCCCCACGCCGTCACGTCGTCTCCTCGCTCCATGGCGGGAACCGTAGCGCCGTACGGGGTTCCGAGCCCGCTCGTCCTGCGTGACCGGGCGTCGGCGCAGCGAGCGGTGGACCGGGCCGCCGCGCGTCAGGGCTGGAAGCGGTAGCCCATGCCCGGCTCGGTCAGCAGGTGCCTCGGCCGGTCGGCGCCGGGCTCCAGCTTGCGCCGCAGCTGGGCGACGTACTGGCGCAGGTAGTTGGTCTCCTCGCCGTAGGCGGGCCCCCACACCTCGCGGAGCAGCTGCTGCTGGGTGACCAGCCGGCCGGGGTGGCGGACCAGCACCTCGAGCAGCCGCCACTCCGTCGGCGTGAGCCGCACCGGCTCGTCGTCGGCGCCGGTACGCGTGACCCGCCGGTCGGCGAGGTCGACCACGACCTCGCCGAACCGGACCACCGGCCGCGCCTCCGGAGGAGCCGACCGGCGGCTCACCGCCCGGGTGCGGGCCAGCAGCTCGTCGACGTCGAAGGGCTTGGTGACGTAGTCGTCGGCGCCCGCGTCGAGCGCCTCCACCTTGTCGAGGCTGTCGCTGCGGCCGGACAGCACGATGACCGGCACGTCGCTCCAGCCGCGCAGCCCGCGCACGACGTCCACGCCGTCCATGTCGGGCAGCCCCAGGTCGAGCAGGACGACGTCGGGGTGGGCGCGGGCCGCCTCCGCCAGCGCCTCGGCGCCGGTGGTGGCGGTGTGCACCTCGAACCCGCGGGCCCGCAGCGTGATGCGCAGCGAGCGCACGAGCTGCGGCTCGTCGTCGACGACCAGCACGCGGGTCACGGGGCTCCTCTCGGCCGGGTGCTCAGGCGACGTGCACGACCGGCCGGCGCGCCGGGTCGGGCTCAGCCTGCCGCAGCACCTCGCGGGTGACGGTGGCGACCTCGCCGGCGCCGAAGAAGAGGAAGCGCAGCAGGTGCAGGAGCGGGTTGCCCTCGGTCCAGGAGAAGTAGACCTGCGGCAGGGTGCCGGTGCGGTCGCGGACGGCGAGCAGCAGCTCGGCGACGGTGTTCGGGATGACCGAGCTGTGCACCGTGAGGATGCGGTGGCCGAACCGCTCCTCGCCGCGCACCCGCAGGTCGGTCTCGAAGTCGGAGGCGTCGTCGACGGTGACCTCGAGGAAGACCAGCGGCGCGAAGCGCGGCAGGTTGCTCAGACGGCGCGCCTCGTCGGCCTTCTCGCGGTACTCGCGGGCGTCGCGGCGTCCGGGCTCGTTCGCGACGACGTGCAGCGCGCCGGAGCGCGCGGCCTCGAGCAGGTAGCGCTCGGCGGCAGCGTCGAAGCTGACGCTGGCAGCCCGCAGCTCGAACGCGCGGCGCACGCGTGAGAGCAGCGACACGACGAGGATGGCGAGGATGAAGCACCCGCCGATGCGTACGCCGTCGGGCCGCTCCACGACGTTGGTGGCCGTCGTGTAGGCGAACACCGCCGCGACGGCGGCGAAGCCCAGCGCCGCCCCCCGCTGGTGCAGCCGCCGCGCGGACAGCGCCACGGCGACGGTCGCCGAGGTCATGAGCACGAGGACGCCGGTGGCGTAGGCGCCGCCCTGCGCGTCGACGCTGGCGTCGAACCACCAGGTGACGAACAGCGCGACGGCCGAGAACACCAGCACCAGCGGGCGCAACGCCTTGGCCCACCGGGGCGCCATGCCGTACCTCGGCAGGTAGCGCGGCACCAGGTTGAGCAGCCCGGCCATGGCCGAGGCGCCGGCGAACCACAGGATCGCGATCGTGCTGATGTCGTAGGCGGTGCCGAACGCGCTGCCGAGGTGCTCGTGCGCGAGGTAGGCGAGCGCCCGGCCGCTGGCCTGCCCGCCGCTGCGGAACTCCGCCGGGGGGATCAGCACCGTGGTGGTGAAGCTCGACAGCACGAGGAAGACGCTCATGACCACCGCCGCGGTCGTGAGCAGGCGGTGGGCGCCGCGGATGCGCCCGAGCGGCCGTGCCGGGGTGTCGTCGGAGCCGCCCGCGATCTGCGGCATGACCGCGACGCCCGTCTCGAAGCCGGACAGGCCCAGCGCGAGCTTGGGGAAGACGACCAGCGCCGTGCCCAGCACGCCGAGCCAGTCGGGGTGCTCGCTCACCAGCAGCGCGTGCCAGTCGCGCACGAGCTGAGGGTGGCGGGCGACCTCGAGCAGCGAGTCCGCCACGACGACGGCGCTCAGGGCGAGGTACGCGGTGACGAGGACGACCGCGATGCCGATGGCCTCGCGGAACCCTCGCAGGAAGACGGCCGAGAGGGCGGCGAGCAGCACCGCGGTCAGCAGCACCTGGTGCCCGTGCGCCCAGTCGGGGACGTAGGGGTTCTCGAGCGCGTGGGCGGAGGCGTCGGCCGCCGAGAGCGTGATGGTGATGAGGAAGTCGGTCGCGGCGAAGCCCAGCAGCACCAGCACGAACAGCTTGCCCGCCCACCACGGCAGGATCCGCTCCAGCATGGCGATCGAGCCCTCGCCGTGGGGGCTCTCGCGGGCCACCCGGCGGTAGACCGGCAGTGCCCCGACCAGCGTCAGCGCCACCAGCACGAGCGTGGCCACGGGTGCGACCGCGCCCGCCGCCAGGGCCGCGATGCCCGGCTGGTAGCCCAGGGTCGAGAAGTAGTCGACGCCGGTCAGGCACATCACGCGCCACCACGCCTGCGCGCGGTGCGCCGGGGCGGGCTTCGCGTGCGGGCCGGGCAGCCGGGCGGCCCGGCCCTCCTCACCCTCGAGCAGCCAGGAGCGCAGGCGCGGTGCTGCGGTGCCGCGTGCCGACGTGCTGGTCATGACCGGGTCGCCTCCTCGAGCGCGAGCACCATGGTGAGGCCTCCTCCCGGGGTGTCCTCAGCGGTGAGCGTGCCTCCCATCGCCTCGGCCAGCCCGCGCGACAGCGCCAGCCCCAGCCCGACGCCCGTGGTGTTGTCGGTGTCGCCCAGGCGCTGGAAGGCGACGAAGATCCGCTCGCGCTCGGCCGTGGGCACTCCCGGCCCGCGGTCGACGACG
Source organism: Motilibacter peucedani (assembly GCF_003634695.1). NCBI lineage: Bacteria > Bacillati > Actinomycetota > Actinomycetes > Motilibacterales > Motilibacteraceae > Motilibacter > Motilibacter peucedani. The sequence goes on along the minus strand of NZ_RBWV01000011.1, from coordinate 320,890 downwards.
CGCAGCTCCACGCGGCCGCCGAGCGCGCTGCCCGCCAGGTGCGGTGCCGCACCGGGCGGCGAGTAGCGCAGCGCGTTGGCCACCAGGTTGGCCACGACGCGCTCGAGGAGCCCCGCGTCGGCGCGCACCTGCGGCAGGGTGGGGGGCACGTCGCAGGTCACCCGCGCAGCAGCGGGTCCGAGGCTGTCGAGGGCCAGCGGCACGACGTCGTCGAGGGCGACGTCGCGCAGGAGCACGCTCATGGCGCCGGCCTGCAGCCGGCTGAGGTCGAGCAGGTTGCTGACCAGCCGGGTGAGCCGGTCGAGCGACTCCTCGGCGCTGGCGAGCAGCTCGTCGTGGTCCTCGTCGTCGAGGTGCAGGTCCGGAGCCCGCAGGGTGCTCAGCGCCGTCTTCGCGGCGGCCAGCGGCGTGCGGAGGTCGTGTCCGACGGCGGCCAGCAGCGCCGTACGCACCCGGTCGGCCTCGCGCACGGTCTCCGCACCCTGCGCGGCGCTCGCCAGCCGGCTCCGTTCGCGCGCGACGGCCGCCTGCGCGGCGAACGCGGTCAGGACGCGGCGGTCCTCCGCCGGCAGCGGGCGTCCGCGCAGGACCAGCGCCAGCGAGTCGCCCGCGGGCACCAGCACCTCGCCCTCGTCGGGCGAGCGGGCCGGGTCGGGTCCGCTGCTGGCCACCGACGACCACGGCTCCAGCGGGCCCGCGCGCTCCAGCAGGGCGACCGACGACACCGCGAAGGTGTCGCGCAGCCGGTCGAGCAGCGCCGGGAGCGCGCTCTCGCCCCGCAGCACGCTGCCGGCGACCGCGGACAGCACCGCCGCCTCCGCGGACGCGCGCGCCGCCTGGCTCGTGCGCCGCGCAGCCACGTCGACGACCGCGCTGACGGCGGCGCCCACGACGAGGAAGACCAGCACGGCCAGCACGTTGTTGCGCTCGCCGATCGTGAAGGTGTGCAACGGCGGGGTGAAGTACCAGTTGAGCAGAGAGGCGGCGAGCAGGGCGCTGACGGCGGCCGGCACCGCTCCCCCGACGAGCGCCGCAGCGACCACTGCCAGCAGCAGCAGCAGCGCCTCGCTGGTGAGGTTGACCGAGCTGCGCGTACGGGTCAGGGCAGCGGTGACCAGCACGGGGAGCACGACCGCGAGCACCAGCCCCCACACCCGCCGGCGCCGGGCGACCCCGCTCGACGGGTGGGGCAGCTGCCGGCTGCCCGCGGCCTCCTCGTGGGTGACCACGTGCACGTCGATGTCGCCGGAGCTGCGCAGGACGCTCGCGCTCACCGACTCGCGGCCGAGGGTCCGGCGCAGGCGCGAGCGCCGGCTGGTGCCGAGCACGAGCTGCGTGACGTTCTCGGCCCGGGCGAAGTGCAGCAGGGCGTCGGCGACGTCGTCGCCGACCAGCACGTGGTAGGTCCCGCCGAGCGACTCGACCAGGGCCCGCTGCCGCGCGAGGGAGTCGGGGGAGCCGGCCGCCAGGCCGTCGGAGCGGGCGACGTAGGCGGCGAGCAGCTCCGCGCCCCTGGCGCGGTCGGCGATGCGCGCCGCCCGCCGCAGCAGCGTGTCGCCGCCCGGCCCGCCGGTCAGGGCGACGAGCACCCGCTCGCGGGTCTCCCAGGTGTCGGTGACGCCGAGGTCGAGCCGCAGCTCCTGGAGCCCGTCGTCGACCTTGTCGGCCAGCCACAGAAGCGCGAGCTCGCGCAGCGCCGTGAGGTTGGAGGGGCGGAAGTAGTTCGAGAGGGCGGCGTCGACGCGCTCGGGCGGGTAGACGTTGCCGTGCGCGAGGCGCCGGCGCAGCGCCTCCGGGGTGGAGTCGACCAGCTGCACCTGGTCGGCCCGGCGCACCACCGCGTCCGGGACCGTCTCGCGCTGCGGCACGCCAGTGATCTTCTGCACCACGTCGTTGAGCGACTCCAGGTGCTGCACGTTGACGGTCGAGAGGACGTCGATGCCGGCGGCGAGCAGCTCCTCGACGTCCTGCCAGCGCTTCTCGTGCCGCGACCCCGGTGCGTTGGTGTGCGCCAGCTCGTCGACCAGGACCAGCTCGGGCCGTCGCTCGAGCACCCCGTCGAGGTCCATCTCGCGCAGCACGATGCCCCGGCGCTCGACCCGGCGCATCGGCACGACCGGAAGGCCCTCGAGCAGGGCGGCCGTGTGGGCCCGGTCGTGGGTCTCGACGACGCCCACGACCACCGCGCCCCCGCGCGCGAGCCGGCGCTGCGCCTCGTCGAGCATGGCGTAGGTCTTGCCCACCCCCGGCGCGGCGCCCAGGTAGATGCGCAGGTGACCGCGTGCCATGCAGCCCATCGTGCCCTGCGCGCCGGCCGTCCTCACCGCAGGCGGGCCAGCGCCAGGTTGAGCTCGAGCACCCGGACGTGCGGCTCGCCGAGGAACCCGAGCGTCCGGCCCGTCACGTGGGCGTCGACCAGCCGGCGCACCACCGCCGGGTCCAGGCCGCGTGCCCGCGCGACGCGGGCCACCTGCTGGCGGGCGTACTCGGGGCTGATGTCGGGGTCGAGGCCGGAGCCGCTCGCGGTCAAGGCGTCGGGGGGTACGTCTGCGGGCGCGGTCCCGTCGGCCGCTGCGGCGGCGGCGCGCCGCTCCTCCACCGCCCGGAGCAGGTCGGGGTTCTCCGGGCCGAGGTTGGAGGCCGAGCTGCTCGCGGCGTCGTAGCCGTCGCCCGCGGCTGAGGGACGGGGCTGGAACCACTGCGGCAGCGGCTTCCCCTGCGGGTCGGAGAAGGACTGACCGAGCAGGCTGGAGCCGACGACGGTCCCGTCACGGGTGAGCAGAGAGCCGTCCGCACGGCCGGGGAGAGCGACCTTCGCGATGCCGGTGACCAGCAGCGGGTACGCGATGCCGAGCACGACGGTCAGGAGGGCCAGGGCCCGGAGGGCGGCGAGCGCCTGGGGCGCCCACGAGGCGCGGGCCGGCGGCGTGCGCCCCTCGGTGGTGGGCACCGGACGTGTAGTGGTCTGAGAGGTTGTCGTGGTCATAGGTGGTCACGCGATCCCGGGAAGGTGCTGGACGAGCAGGTCGAGGAGCTTGATGCCGGCGAAGGGTGCGACGACGCCGCCCACCCCGAAGACGAGCAGGTTGCGCTGCAGCAGCGCTGACGCCGATGCCGGCCGGTATCGGACGCCGCGCAGGGCGAGCGGGATCAGCGCCACGATCACGAGGGCGTTGAAGACCACTGCGGACGTGATCGCGGACTGCGAGCTGTGCAGGTGCATGACGTTGAGGCGGTCGAGCCCCGGGAACCTGCTGGCGAACATCGCGGGCAGGATGGCGAAGTACTTCGCGATGTCGTTGGCCAACGAGAACGTCGTCAGGGCGCCGCGGGTGATCAGCAGCTGCTTGCCGATGCCGACGATGTCGATGAGCTTGGTCGGGTCCGAGTCGAGGTCGACCATGTTGCCGGCCTCCTTGGCGGCCGAGGTCCCGGAGCCCATGGCCACGCCGACGTCGGCCTGGGCGAGCGCCGGTGCGTCGTTGGTCCCGTCGCCGGTCATGGCGACGAGCCGGCCGCCGGACTGCTCGCGCCGGATCAGCGCCAGCTTCTCCTCGGGCGTGGCCTCGGCGAGGAAGTCGTCGACCCCCGCCTCTGCGGCGATCGCCGCAGCCGTCAGCGGGTTGTCGCCCGTGACCATGACCGTGCGGATGCCCATGGCGCGGAGCTCCGCGAAGCGCTCGCGCAGGCCGTCCTTGACGACGTCCTTCAGGTGGATGACGCCCAGCACGCGGGCCCCGTCGGCGTCAGCCTCGGCGACCACGAGCGGCGTCCCGCCGCGGCCCGAGATGCGGTCGACCGAGGCCTCCACCTCGGCCGGCACACGACCGCCGCGGTCGAGGACCCAGCGGACGACGGCGGAGGCCGCACCCTTGCGCACCTCGCGCAGACCGCCGCGCCCGTCGTCGAGGTCGATGCCGGACATGCGGGTCTGGGCGGTGAAGGGGATCACGTGCGCGCCGGGTAGTCCGCCGGCCTGGTCCTCGCGCAACGCGTACGCCTCCTGGGCGAGCGCGACGACCGAGCGGCCCTCCGGCGTCTCGTCCGCGAGGCTGGCGAGCTGCGCGGCGTCGGCGAGGCGGTGGGGCTCGACACCCGGGGCGGCGACGAACTCGCTGGCCCGCCGGTTGCCGTGGGTGATGGTCCCTGTCTTGTCGAGCAGCAGGGTGCTCACGTCACCGGCCGCCTCGACCGCCCGCCCTGAGGTCGCCAGCACGTTGCGCTGCACCAGCCGGTCCATGCCGGCGATGCCGATGGCCGAGAGCAGCGCGCCGATGGTCGTCGGGATGAGGCAGACCAGGAGCGCGACCAGGACCACGAGCGACTGCTTCGCCTGCGAGTAGGCGGCCAGCGGCTGCAACGTCACGACCGCCAGGAGGAACACGAGCGTGAGGCTCGCGAGCAGGATGTCGAGCGCGACCTCGTTGGGCGTCTTCTGCCGCGCAGCGCCCTCGACCAGCGCGATCATGCGGTCGAGGAAGGTCTCACCGGGCTTGCTGGTGATGCGCACGACGATGCGGTCGGAGAGCACGCGCGTGCCGCCGGTCACGGCTGACCGGTCGCCGCCGGACTCCCGCACCACGGGAGCCGACTCCCCGGTGATCGCCGACTCGTCGACGCTCGCGACGCCGTCGACGACGTCGCCGTCACCGGGCACCACCTGCCCCGCCTCGACGACCACGAGATCGCCGACCCGGAGTCCGGTGCCGGGCACCTCCTCCTCGCCGCCGCCGGGAAGCAGCCGGCGGGCCGTCGTGGAGGTGCGAGCCCGGCGCAGCGTGTCGGCCTGGGCCTTGCCGCGCCCCTCGGCGACGGCCTCCGCCAGGTTGGCGAACAGCACGGTCAGCCAGAGCCACGCGGTGATCACCCAGGCGAAGACGCTCGGGTGCCAGACGGCGAGGGCGGAGGTGAGGACCGAGCCGACCTCGACGACGAGCATGACGGGGTTGCGGGCCATCACCCGCGGATCGAGCTTGCGCACGGCGTCCGGGGACGAGCGGACGAGCAGGGCAGGGTCGAGCAGGGTCGTGGTCATCGGTGGAGCCCTTCTGCGAGCGGGCCGAGCGAGAGCGCCGGCAGGTAGGTCAGGCCCGTGACGACCACGATGGTGCCGCCCAGCAGCACGACGAACAGCCCCCGGTGCGTCGGCAGGGTTCCTGAGCTCGCCGGCACCGGCACCTGCCGGGCCAGCGACCCGGCCAGGGCCAGCACGAGCACGATCGGCACGAACCTGCCGACGAGCATCGCGATGCCCAGCGCCGTGTTGTAGAAGTGCGTGTTGACGCTGATGCCGGCGAAGGCGCTGCCGTTGTTGTTGGCGGCGGAGGTGAAGGCGTAGAGCACCTCCGAGAGGCCGTGCGCCCCCGGGTTGAGGATGGAGGAGCGCGGCGTGCGGAACGCCAGTGCCACCGCAGTGCCGACGAGCACCGTCGCCGGCGTCACGAGGATGTAGAGCGAGGCGAGCTTCATCTCGCGGGGCGCCAGCTTCTTGCCGAGGTACTCCGGCGTCCGTCCGACCATCAGGCCGGCGAGGAACACCGCGACGACGGCCAGCACGAGGATCCCGTAGAGGCCCGATCCCGTGCCCCCGGGCGTGATCTCGCCGAGCTGCATGTCGACGAGGGTGATGCCGCCGCCGAGCGAGGTGAACGAGTCGTGGAAGGAGTTCACCGCGCCCGTCGAGGTCATGGTCGTCGACACCGCGAACAGCGAGGACGCACCGACGCCGAAGCGGGTCTCCTTGCCCTCCGTGCTGGCGCCGACCGCGGTCGGCACCGTTCCGTGGTGCGCGGCCTCCACCGCGTACATCGCCCCGACCGCGGCGAGCCAGATGACACCCATGGTGGCGAGCACCGCGTACCCCTGCCGCACGTCACCCACGAGGCGGCCGAAGGTGCGGGGCAGGCTGAAGGGGATCACCAGGAGCAGCAGGACCTCGAACCAGTTGCTGAAGGCGCTCGGGTTCTCGAAGGGGTGCGCCGAGTTGGCGTTGTAGAAGCCGCCGCCGTTGGTCCCGAGCTCCTTGATGGCCTCCTGCGAGGCGACCGGACCACCGGGGATGCTCTGGGTGCCGCCTGCGAGCGTGTGCGCCTCGGTGAACCCGTGCAGGTCCTGCACCACGCCGCAGGCGAGCAGCACGACCGCGGCGAGCAGCGCGAGCGGCAGCAGGATGCGCAGGCAGGTGCGGGTCAGGTCGACCCAGAAGTTGCCGAGCCGGTCGGTGCGCGAGCGGGCGAAGCCGCGCACGAGCGCGACGGCGACGGCCATGCCGACGGCGGCGGAGACGAAGTTCTGCACTGCCAGACCGGCCATCTGGGTCAGGTGGCCCATCGCGGCCTCGCCCGAGTACGACTGCCAGTTGGTGTTCGTGACGAACGACGCGGCCGTGTCGAAGGCCTGGTCCGGGGCGATGGGCGCGAACCCGAGCGAGAGCGGCAGGCGGTCCTGCACCCGCTGCAGCGCGTACAGCGCCAGGACGCTGACCGCCGAGAAGGCCAGCACCGCGCGCAGGTAGACCGGCCACCGCTGCTCGGTGTCGGCGTCGACGCCCACCAGCCGGTAGACCGCGCGCTCGGCGCGCAGGTGCCTCGGCGAGGAGTAGACCGCAGCCATGTAGTCGCCGAGCGGCCGGTGCACGAGCGCGAGGACGGCGACCAGCGAGCCGGTGGTCAGGACGAAGGAGAACGTCTCGCCCATCTCAGAACCGCTCCGGTGCGACCAGCGCCACGACGAGGTAGCCGACCAGGACCACGGCCACGACGAGCCCGACGACGTCGGAGGCGCTCACAGCCGCTCGACCCCCCGCACCAGCAGGCCGCACAGGGCGAAGAACGCCAGTGCGAGCAGGACGAGGACGACATCAGCCATCGGACCCTCCGGATCTTCGGGGAGCGGGACGCTCCGCCTCAGGCCGGCACGCTGCCGGCCACGGAGCCAGCCAACCGCCGCGCAGCGGCGCCGGTGCCGCGCTTGACGCGACCTTGACGCCGGGCCCGCACGTCTTGACGCGTCCTTGACGCCGGCGCCGCTCCCTCGGGCCCCGGACCCCTAGCCGGTCACGTCCAGCTTGAAGAGCAGCAGGTCGGTCTTGTGGGTCTCGACCTCGAACGACCCGGTGAGCGAGGCCGTGAAGACGAGGGTCCCCGGCGTACCCGGTGTCGGGAGCTCCATCTCCTCGTCGATGCCGTGCACGTGGACCTCGTCGACATGGTCGCTGGTGACCGTGAGCCGGATGGTCCGGCCCTTCGGCACGGTCACCGTGGAGGTGGGCGGGGTGACCTTGCCGTCGGCGACGGCGTAGGTCAGCTCGGTCGTGGTCGCACTGCTGCCGGCGGTCGTGGCCCCGGACGAGCCGCCGTCGGCGGTGCTCGCGGAGGAGCACGCGGTCAGCGCGAGCGCGGCCGCCACGGTGAGCAGGCCGGTGGCGGCGCGGCGGCGGGCGAGGGTCATGGGACGTCCTTCCAGGAGGCGGGTCCGCCCGGGCGCTTGCCGGGCCGGGGCGGCGGACCGTACGGTGCTGGTGCCGTGGTGCTCGGGAAGCCGGTGGGATTCCGGCACGGCCCTCGCCACTGTGTTCGGAGAAGCTGAGGCCCTCCCGAGAGGGAGCCACTGGGCGCGCTCGCGCGCCTGGGAAGGCGGGTCGCAGCGCCCACCCTCGTCGAGGGTGGGGTCCGTCAGCCAGGAGACCGGCCACGGCACTGCGTCACCCTGTCCACGAGGTGCTGGAAGAGGAACCCCATGCCGTTGCCTGCGCGCAGCGCCGTCCGCCCGACCCGTGGAGAGCGGGGCGGGCTCGCCGCCGTGCTGACGGTGGTCGTGCTCATGAACGTCGTCGCCTGGGTGGTCCTGGTCGCCGTCGTGCGCCCCCAGCACCTCCAGATCGGCACCCAGGTCTTCGGCGTGGGCCTCGGGGTGACGGCGTTCACGCTCGGCATGCGCCACGCCTTCGACGCCGACCACATCGCCGCCATCGACAACACCACTCGCAAGCTGATGGCTGACGGCACCCGACCGGTCTCGGTGGGCTTCTGGTTCGCCCTCGGCCACTCGAGCGTCGTCGTGCTCCTGGCGGCTCTCACGGCGGTCGGCGCGCGAGCCGTGTCGTCGCTGACCGACGACGGCTCGAGCGAGCACCACGTGCTGGGCCTGCTCGGCACCTCGGTCTCGGGCGTCTTCCTCTACGCGATCGGCCTGCTCAACCTCGCCGCGCTGACGGGCATCGTGCGGGTCTACCGGCGGGCGCGTTCCGAGGGCTACGACGCCCACGCCCTCGAGGAGGCGCTCGACTCCCGCGGCCTCATCACCCGCGTGCTGCGCCCGCTGATGCGCTCGATCACCCGCCCGGTGCAGATGTTCCCCATCGGGCTGCTGTTCGGCATCGGCTTCGACACCGCGACCGAGGTGACGCTGCTCGTGCTCGCCGGTTCCGGTGCTGCGAGCGGGCTGCCGTGGTACGCGGTGCTCGTGCTGCCGCTGCTGTTCACCGCCGGCATGAGCCTGTTCGACACGCTCGACGGCGCCTTCATGACCGTGGCCTACCGCTGGGCGTTCGCCAACCCGGTGCGCAAGATCTACTACAACCTGACCATCACGGGGCTCTCGGTCGCCGTCGCGATGCTCATCGGCACCATCGAGCTGGTCGGCGTCTTCCACGAGCAGCTGGGCCTCGAGGACCCCGTGACGGGCTGGGTCGCGGGCCTCGACCTGCAGCACGTCGGCTACACGGTCGCCGGGCTCTTCGTCGTGGTCTGGGCGGTCGCCATCGGCTACTGGAAGCTCGCCGCGGTCGAGGCGCGTTGGGAGGCACGCACCGCCCGGGCGCTCGACTGAGCCGAGGCCCCTCACCGGGTCCGCCGGCGCAGCGAGAGTCCGGCCAGCCCGGCGGCGAGGACGGCCACGACGAGACCGGCGGCGGCCAGCGCGCGGGCCGTCCCGTCGGTGCTGCCGTCGTCGGCCGTCGTCGCGGCCGGGAGCAGCGCCAGCACGGGCGCCGGGTCCTCCGGCTCCTCGGCGCCGGGCGTCGTCCGCTGGTCCCAGTGCACGACGGTGCCGTCGGAGTAGGTCTGCACGGCGGGGAAGGCGATCGAGCGCGCGCCCTTCGGGAACGGTCCGACCGAGAGCGCGAACTGCTGGAACTCGCCGGGCGCGACGCCGGCGTCCGTGCCGGCCTTCCACGTGACGGTCTGCACCGCCTTGGTCAGCGTGAAGCCGCCGGCCGTGACCGGCCTGGGCAGCGGGGTCTCGGGCGCGCTGACCGTCCACCCGGCGACCGGCTGGGCGGCGACCGACGCGAAGGGCGTGTCGGCCGGGAGGGTCACCGCCAGCTGCACCGTGGAGGCGGTGTCGGACTCGGTGGGGACTCGGAACACGATGACGCCGTAGCCGCCGGGGGAGGCGTCGGCGGAGGTGACGCGGACGTGGGCGGAGGCCGGAGCGGCGGCCGCCACGACGAGCAGGAGGGCCGCGCCGGCGGTGCCGGCGCCGCGGAGGAGGGATCGGGCAGGGGTCGGTGTCATGGGTCGTCCGTCTGGTGCGCAGGTGCGGGGGAGGGCAGGGCTCGCCGGCACCGCGGGTCGGACGCTGGGTCCGGCTCCGGTGGCGCGCTCAGCGAGCGGGCTGCGCCGGAGGCCCGCGGCGCGGCGCGCCGGCGGTGAGCAGCAGCGCCCGCGGCACCCACCCGCGCGACGCGACGGGTACGCAGCGGCCCGTCGCGCCTGCGACGGTCTCGGGCGCGGGACGCCGCACCGCGTACGCGAGCGACCCGACGGCGCCGGCGACGGCGTCGGCCAGGAGCTCCGCGTGGACCAGCGCCGCCGCGGTCAGCAGGGTGCCGACCGCGTGCCAGGCCAGCATCTGGAGCAGGGAGCCCATGGCGTCGTGCGGCTCGGCCACCGCGAGCAGGAGGTGGGCGGTCGCCTGGGCGCCGGCGAGGGCTACCAGCAGGCGCGGCCCGGTCCAGCGCGCGCTGGCCACGAGCGTGCAGAAGAGCGCGGGGCCGAGGGCGACGAGCAGCGCTGCGCGCGGCCCGGCGACCGGTCCGCCGCCGAGCACGTGCCCGCCGAGCGCCAGGGCGGTGCAGGTGGCGACGGAGGACAGCGTGCGGGCCGGTTGCCCGAGCCCACGACTGCCGACCACGCCCGCAGCCTAGCCGCGCGCCCCTTCTACGACGGCAGCTGCTCCTCGTCGTGCCGGTGCGCGCTGTTCACCAGGTCGGCCGAGACGATCTGCGACGGGCGCAGGTAGTGCGCCGTCAGGCCGCTGCCGGTGTCCTGCACCAGCCAGCACGCGCCCTTCTTGGTGACCGGCGGCTCGCCTGGCACCCGGCCCGGCGGCACGGCGACCTCGCCGGTGCGGTCCCAGCGGGCCAACAGCGCGTGCAGCGTCTCGCCGTGGGCGCACACGAGGGTGCCCTCCTGCGCCGGGTCGAGCAGGAAGCCGGCCAGCACGTCGGGGTCGGCGCCGGGCAGCAGCAGGTCGCTGCTCTCGACCGCCAGGCCGAGGCGCTGCGACAAGGGCGCGAGGGTCTCGCGGCAGCGCACGTAGGGGCTCGTGAGCAGACGGCGCAGCGGCCAGTCACCGAGCTCGTGGGCGAGACCGGCGGCCTGCTCGCGACCCTTGCGGGTCAGCGGGCGCAGGCTGTCGTCGCTGCTCCACGCGCTCTTGTCACCGGCATGGGCGTGGCGGGCCAGGACGAACACTGGAGGGACGGTAGCCGACGAAGGTGAACGACCCCGCCGAGCCGCTGCTCGGAGCGGCCGAGCGCACAGCAGCGCGCCCGGCCGGTGACCGCCCGGCGGGAGTCCGCGGGACGGCGCCCGGCCGGGCGCGAGAGGTGCTGCTGGGCTGCGACGCCTGGAGCGTCAGACGCGCGAGCGGCTCTGCAGACGCATGTAGATCAGCAGCGCGATGACCGCGCCGACGATCGAGCCGATCCAGCTCGAGGGCTGGACGAAGCCGTCCTGCGAGTCCTTGTGGAAGATGAGGTAGCCGAGGAAGCCACCGATGAACGAGCCGACGATGCCGAGCAGGATCGTCTGCGGCACGCTCATGGCTTGGCGGCCGGGAACGATGGCACGGGCGATGAAGCCCGCGATGAGGCCGACGACGAGAAGTCCGATGATGGTGCCGAGCATGAGGCTGTCCTTTCCAAGACGTGGTCAGCCGGTGTTCTACCCACGCCCGTGCGCCGGAACCCTGCGAGTGAACAGACGTCCGGCGCCGACGGTGCGGGGGCCTCCCGCGCCGCCGGCGCCGTGGTCTCATGCGGTCTGCGCGACCACGTCTGTCACCAGTGTGCGTCAGCGGCGACGGACGTGCGACTTGTCGACGGACACGAACTCGTCGAGGCCGTGGAACCGGCTCGTCCACGAGCCGACCGAGATGCCCTGCACGCCCTGGATGCCCGCGAGCTGCTGGAACGGCAGGCTCTGGGCGACGACCGCGAGGATGCGGCTCGCGCTGCGCTGGAGGTCGCCCAGGCGCAGGTCGTAGCTCGCGGGGTAGCTCCCCTTGAGCACCACGGTGTACGCGGTGACCGGGCTCGCGTCGTCCCCCGGCGTCGCGTGCACGACGTCGGTGAGCGAGACGCCCGCCTTCTGGTCAGCGTTGAGGGCCGTGCTGGCCGGTGCCAGCAGAGCCTGCACCGCTGCGTACGCGTCCTGGACGGAGGTGAACTTCGCGTTCGGCGTGAAGGTCGGCTGCCCGTCGGCGCCGGTGCCGGCGGTGCCGGACAGCGGCGTCCTCGAGAGGTCCGTGCTGGCGTCGACGCGCGTGCTGATCGACTCGCTGCCCGACGCCGACAGCGCGAAGTTGCCGACCTGCACGTTGTAGGAGGTGAAGGTGAAGGTGCCGAAGCTGAACACCGACTTGGTGTAGGCCGGGAGCCCGTCGATGTCGATGGTCGGCGTCACCTTCTTGGCGGCGTTGACCACCTCCTGCGGGTTGTTGCCCGGCTCGATGAGGTCGTTGCCGGCGTACATCGTGTTGGCCGCACCGTGGCTGCCGCCCCAGTCGGTCATGACGAGGCCCTTGAAGCCCCACTCCCCGTGCAGGATGTCGGTCACCAGGTCGTAGTTGCGCGACGCCCACGTGCCGTTGATCTTGTTGTAGGACGTCATGATCGCCATCGGCTGGGCCGACTTGACCGCGTACTCGAACCCGCGCAGCTCGATCTCACGCGCCGCCCGCTCGCTGACGACGGCGTCGTCGGCGTTGCGGTTGGCCTCCTGGCTGTTCTCGGCGTAGTGCTTGAGCGTGACGCCGACGCCGGGGTTGCTCTGCACGCCCTTCGTCGTCGCTGCGGCAGTGAGGCCGGCGACGAGCGGGTCCTCCGAGTAGTACTCGAAGTTGCGGCCGTTCAGCGGGTCGCGGTGGATGTTCATGCCCGGCGCCAGCCACAGCGTCGCGCCGTACTCGGTCATCTCCTTGCCGACCGCGTCACCGACTCGTTGCACGAGGTCGCGGTCCCACGTCTGCGCGAGCAACGTGCCGATCGGCCACGCGGTGGTCCACTGGTAGGTCGTGGGCTGGGTGTTGATCTGCTGGGTGATGCGCAGGCCGGCCGGACCGTCCGAGAGCGCCATCCCCGGTATGCCGAGGTTCTCGTACTTCGCCGTGGTGTAGCCGGCGGCGCCGACAGCGGTCGGGGTGGACCCGGCGGCGCTCGCGCCCTCGACGATGTTCGAGAGCTGGTCGAGGCTCAGGCCCGCGACGAACTGCTGCATCGACACGGTGCCCTTGGCGACGTCGTAGAGCGTCGCGCCCGGCACAGGGCTGACGGCCTGGACCGTCTCACCCGTCTTCGCCGAGTAGGGCACCCCGGTGCCGCCCCAGTTGGTCTGCGCCGGGTCGACGTAGGCGGTGGTGGTGGAGATCCTGCTGCCGTCGACGGCGTAGTACGGCGAGGTCGAGTCGACGGGCATGGACTGCTCGTAGGGCGAGGCCGCCTGCACCGTCGGCATCTTGCCGCCGATGACGATGTGCTGCGCTGCAGCGATCTCCGCCTTCTCGCCGGCGTAGGACCAGAAGTTCTTCGGCGAGCTGGTGAGCTCGGACGCGGGGCTCGCGTCGTCGGTGAGCTCGTTGTGGTCCTGCTCGGTGACCCACGTCTTCGGCAGTGTCAGCCGGGCGGCGACGTGGGTGCTGCGCGACGACTCGCCGACGCGTACGACGTAGTCGCCCTTCTCGAGCACCCACGCGGCCCGGGCGGTGTCGTAGGACGCCATGGTCGAGGTGTCGAAGGCGACGTTGACGTTCTGCGACGCGCCCGGCGCCAGCTCGTCGGTCTTCGCGTAGCCGACGAGCTGCTGGTAGGGCTTGTCGAGCCCGGTCTGCGGGGCCGACACGTAGACCTGCACGACGTCCTTGCCGCTGACGGTGCCGGTGTTGGTGACCTTGACCTTGACCGTGGTCTTGGTGGACTTGCTGGTGACCGTGCGGGTCGTGACCGTGAAGCTGGTGTAGGACAGCCCGTAGCCGAAGGGGTAGTCGACGACCGAGGCCGGCTTCCTCGCGTCGATGGTCTTGTAGAACGAGTCGAACCAGCGGTAGCCGACGTAGACGCCCTCGCCGTAGGGCTCGGTCGCCGTGTTGCCGTCGTTGGCGCCGAAGGTCTTCGACGCGGGGTAGTAGGAGTACTTCGAGGCCCACGTGTCGGTGAGGCGGCCCGAGGGGTCGACCTTCCCGCTCAGGACGTCGACGAGCGCGTTGCCCGACTCCTGGCCCGCCTGGCTCATGAGCAGCATCGAGTCGAGGGCGAGCCCGCCCTTCGGGTCCTTCGCCGACCCGTTGACCTGCGCGTAGAACGCCGTGTCGACGACGCCGCCGGAGTTGAGCACGACGATGACGTGCTCGTAGGTCTTGCCGATGAGTGCGAGGTCGGCCTTCTCGGTGTCGGTCAGGTAGTAGTCGCCCGCGACGGCGGCGCGGTCGGCGCCCTCGCCGGAGTTGCGCGCCACCACGTAGACCGCCGTGCTCGTCGGGGCCTCGGGCTCGACCGAGGCCGGCGTGAGCAGCTGCTCCACCGAGGCGTAGTCGACGGCCGGGCCGAAGATGGCGCCGGTCGAGCCGGGCGGGTACTTCGTGTCGTAGGCCTTGGTCATCGCCGACCAGTAGGCGTCACTGGTCGTGACGCGGTAGCCGGCGTTCTCGAGGCCCTGGCGCGCCGTCACGGTGTAGCGGTTGTAGACGTCGCCGGAGCCGGTGCCGCCCTTGACCGTCTTGTAGGCGCCGACGCCGAAGAGCGCGACGTTGCCGCTGCTGGCCATCGGCAGGGCGTGGCCGCGGTTCTCGAGCAGGACCATGCCCTGGGTCGCCGCCTGCCGCGAGAGCGCCGCGTCGGCAGTCTCGAGGGGGCCGGGGTTCGGGTCGGTGGTGGCGGCGGAGGCGGCCCCGGGGGGACGGGCCACGACGAGCGCGGTCGCCACGGCCGCGGGGAGGGCGAGCCACCTCCGTGCGGCGCTCGACCGGATGCTCGATCGGTTGTGCTGCATGCGCAGTCCTTTCTGACAGCGGTGTCGCAAGCGCCTCGCACAGTAGACCGACCAACCAGTAGGTCGCTAGACGTCGAGACCGATCCGTGACCTCGGGCAGCCATCGCCCTGCACCTGTGCGCCCCCCGGCCCGCCATAGGGTGACGGCCATGGCAGCGGGAGCGGACGAGCAGCCGACCGACCGGCGGGAGCGGCCGAACCGGCGCGCCGAGATCGTGCAGGCGGCGTTCGAGCTGTTCTCCGAGCGCGGCTTCCGCGGTGCCTCGCTGGGCGCGGTCGCCGCGCGCGTGGGGCTCACCAACGCCGGGCTGCTGCACTACTTCTCCTCCAAGGAGGAGCTGCTGACCGTGGTGCTCGCCGAGCGCGACCGCGAGACCCGCGAGCACGCCGAGCGCAGCGCGTCCGAGGACGGCTCGCTGCACGCGACGCTCGAGCAGCTGCGCGCGATGGTGGCGCACAACGCCGAGAACGCCGGGCTCGTGCAGGTGTTCACCGTGCTCGCCGCCGAGAGCGTGACCGACGGGCACCCGGCGCAGGAGTTCTTCCGCGGGCGCTACGCGCGGGTACGCAGCAACCTGGCCGGCGCGCTGGCCCGCGACCCCGACCGGCCGCTCGACGACGACGCATCCCGGACGCTGGCCAACCTGGTCATCGCCGTCATGGACGGGCTGCAGGTCCAGTGGCTGCTGGCACCCGACGAGGTCGACATGGAGGCCGCGTTCGCGCTGCTCGAACGGCTGCTCGAGGGGGCGTCGGACCGCTCGGCGTGACGGCCGGCTACGGGACGGCTGTGGTGCGTCGGCCGGCCGCGGCCGCGAACGTGACGGTCGCCGCGAGCGCCACGACCCGCAGCCACGGGTGAGCACCGCCGAGCGCGCCGGGCAGCGCCGCCAGTGCGAGCAGCTGCGCGACGACCTGGGCGACCAGCGCGTCGCGCATCAGCCGGCCCAGCACCGCCACCTCGACGACCGCGCGCCAGGAGGCGTGCGCCGCGAGAGGGGCCAGCACGACGACGGCGTGCAGCAGCAGCACGAGCAGCGCCGTCCGCCAGCCGGTCACCGGACGGGAGAGCAGCGCCAGCCCGGTGGTGACCAGCACCCCGCCCGCCGCGAGGCCCCCCGGGGAGCCGCCCAGCAGCACGGCGCTGACGCCGAGCCAGCCGGCGAGCACCCAGCGCGCCATGCCCGGCGGGTGGGCCAGCGCCTCTGCGGCGACGGCTGCGGCGGCCGGGCCGAGGCGCACCGCCCAGGCGGGGAGCGTGCGGCCGGTGTCGAGCTCGACGCCGCTCACCGGCGGCGCTCCAGCCGGGCGAGGGCGAGCAGGTCGCGCGCGGGGTCCTCGCTCCAGCGCACGGTCGGTACGCCGGCGGCCGCCAGCGCCGCGAGGCGGTCCTCCCGGCGCATGGTGACGACGCGCATCGCGAGCCGCTGGCGTCCGTCGAGGCGGCGCGGCACCAGCCGGGGGAGGACGTCGACGGCGACGACGCGGTGCCCGGAGGCGGCCCACTGCTCGGCCACCAGCGCGGCCTCCGGGTCGAGGAACGTCGAGAGGACGTAGACGAGCGAGCCGGCGGCGATCCGCGGCGCGCGCACCCGGCGCAGCGGCTCGCCCTCGGGGGCCATCTGCGCGAGCGCGTCGAGCACCCGGGCGACGTGGCGGCGTCCCGAGCCCGGGCGTCCGGGGTGCCGGCGACGGCCGAGGTCCTCGAGCGCCAGGCGGTCGCCCTGCGACAGGTAGAGCTGGGCCAGGCTGGCGGCGGCCTCGCGCGCGAGGTCCAGCGAGGTGCGCTCGCTGCCCGGCAGCCCGCCGCCCAGCCCCCAGGTCGTGGGATCGGGGCCGACCTCGTCGCGGGAGTCCACGACGAGCGTCACCGTCGCCTCCGCCAGGCCGAGCGTCCGGCGCACGTAGAGCTGCTCGAGCTGCGGCGAGCGCCGCGCGGTGGTGCGCCAGTCGATGCGGCTCATCCGGTCGCCCGGCCCGAAGGGGTGGACGTCGCGCAGGCTGCCGCCCTCGCCGGGGCGGCGCGACTCGTGGCTGCCGGCGACGCCGCGCAGCCGGCTCGGCACCGGTGCCGCGGGGAGCGGCCGGGCGCGCGGGGCGATGCGCAGCGTACGCGGCCGTTCCGTCGTCACGGCGCTGCGGCTGCCGGCGCCGGGACCCACGGCGACGTGCTCGAGGTCGGGGGCCGGCACCGGACCCGTACGCAGTGACGCGGTCGTCGCGCGCAGCGTGCGGCGGCCGCCGCGCACGGCCACGACCGCCTCGGCCGGCCGGCCCGTCGGCAGCTGCGCCCGCACGACCAGCGCAACCGTCGCCGGCGGGACCTGCACCTGCGCCGTCGTGGTCAGCGTGCCGGCCTCTCCCGCCTCGGCGGCGGAGCTGGCCAGGGCGACGCCCGACGGCCGCGACCGCAGCAGCCGCTCGGCGGTGAGCAGCGGGGCGACCGCGAGCACAGCCACGTCGGGCCGGCCCACCACCGCCCCGACCGCGAGCACCACGAGGCCGGCGGCGAGCACCTCGACGACGACCCGCGACGGGAGCCAGCGGGCCTCCGGCGCGGCCGGGAGGCTCACCCGACGGCCGGGGCGCCCGCCGGTGCGGGCACCCGGCCGAGCAGCTCTCGCACGACCGCCTGCGTCGACGCCCCCGAGGCCCACGTCGTGACGGTGAGCGTCAGCCGGTGGGCGAGGGCCGCGACGGCGACCTCCTTGACGTCCTCCGGGACGACGTAGGAGCGCCCGTCGAGCACCGCGACCGCGCGGGCGAGCAGCAGCAGCGCCTGCGAGCCGCGCGGGGAGGCGCCGACCTCGACGCCGGTGTGCCCGCGCGTGGCCGCCGCGAGCGCGACGCAGTAGCGCACCACGTCGCGGTCGACCGCCACCGTCTCGACGCCGGCCTGCATGGCCAGCAGCGTCGAGGCGTCGACGACCTGCCGGACGGGTGCGGCCTCCGCGCCGCGCGCCAGGCGGCGCAGCAGCACGTCGCTCTCCTGCTCGGCGTCGGGGTAGCCGACGGCCAGCCGCACCATGAAGCGGTCGAGCTGGGCCTCGGGCAGCGGGTAGGTGCCTTCGTACTCCACCGGGTTCGAGGTGGCGAGCACGTGGAAGGGCGCCGGCAGCGGGTAGGTCGTGCCGTCGACCGTCACCTGGCGCTCGGCCATCGCCTCGAGCAGCGCCGACTGGGTCTTGGGCGCGGTGCGGTTGACCTCGTCGGCGAGCAGCAGACCGGTGAAGACCGGCCCCGGCCGGAAGGCGAACGACGAGGTCGCCGGGTCGAAGACGTTGGACCCGGTGATGTCGAGCGGCAGCAGGTCGGGCGTGCACTGCACACGGCGGAAGTCGAGGCCCAGGGCGGTCGCGAGCGAGCGGGCGGCGAGCGTCTTGCCGAGGCCCGGCACGTCCTCGAAGAGCACGTGGCCGCCGGCCAGGACGGCCGCGAGCGCGGTACGCAGCGGCCCCGACATCCCGACGACCACCGTGCCGACCTCGTCGAGCACCGCGGTCCCCAGGCGTCCGACCTCCGCGACGGGCAGCGGCTCGAGCGCGGGTTCGGTCATGTGCGGCTCCCGGGGGCGGCGGCCGGTGGCACCGGGCCCGGTCCTGGCGGGACGAGGGCCTCCAGCGCGCTGACGGTGTGCTCGAGGTCGCGCACGCGCGGCAGCGTACCGCCGGGGCAGGTGAGCGTCGCCCAGGCCCGCTCGCCCAGCAGCTCGCGCGCGCGCTGCGCCCCGTCGGGCCGTGCGAGGTCGACACCGACCCGGCGCAGCCGCTGCTCCGCCACCGGTCGCAGCAGGCGCAGCGCCTCCTCGCTCACCGCGCCTCCCGCGCCGGACAGGCTCCACGCCAGCCGGTCGAGCTCGCGACGCCCGCCCTCGCCGTCGGCGTGCTGGCGGCCCGGGATGGGCGGCCCGTCCTGCGCGGGAGCGCAGTGGGCGCCGCGCACCAGCAGCGCGGCGACGGGCACCAGCCCGGCGGCGATCGCGTAGGCGACCGGCATCCGGAGCAGCAGCGCGCCCACCAGCACGACCGCCCCGGACGCAGGGGCGGCCAACGGCAGCGGCGAGCGGGTCACGGCAGCGCCACCGAGAGCCCGGCGCGCAGGTCGGCGAGGCACTCCCGGGCCGCGGCGACGTCGGCGTCGGTCACGGGCTCGGTCGAGAAGCGCGCCCGCTCGTAGAGGGCCAGCAGCCGCCGGGTCGACAGCGGGTCGGCGCCCGTGCGGCGGAGGACGTCGAGGGCGAACTCCGTCGGAGTCGTCGACGGGGCGCGCGGGACGCCCGACTCGGCGGCGCCCTCCTCGAGCGCGACCCACGCACCGACGACGGCGTCGCGCGGGGCCCGATCCTCCTCGATGGCGCGCTCGGCCGCCTCGACGCCGGCGACCACGCGCTGCACGAGCTCGTCGCCGCGCGGCGGCTCGGGCGCCTCGTGCGGACGCCAGAACGGCGGCCGCCAGCCCTGGCTGAGCGCGCGGGTGAGCAGCACTGCGGCGAGCAGCACGACCAGCAGGGCGCCGACGAGCAGGGCCACCAGGAGCAGCGCGAGCACCACCGAGGTGTGTCCCCCCTGCCCCGGGCGGGCGACCGCGGGCGGCAGCGGTGCTGCCTCGCGGTGCGGGATGCGCGCGTGCAGGTCGATGCGGCCGACGCCCGGCAGGTGGATCGCCGCGTGCCACGGGCCGGCGAGCGCCGAGCCGAGCACCACGGCCGCCACGAGCACGACCGGGAGGACGCCGGGCGGCAGGGCGCCGCGGGTCGACAGCTGCGGGCGGAGGCGCGGCACGGGTGCAGGCTAACCCGCCGGCGTGCCGCACACTGGGGCCGCTCGCACCGCCGCCCGTGGCCGCTCGTCGAAGGAGACCCT
The DNA here is from genome assembly GCF_003634695.1 of Motilibacter peucedani. NCBI lineage: Bacteria > Bacillati > Actinomycetota > Actinomycetes > Motilibacterales > Motilibacteraceae > Motilibacter > Motilibacter peucedani. The sequence continues at coordinate 301,539 of NZ_RBWV01000011.1, read as the reverse complement.
CGTGTTCGCGATCGCCGTCAGGTTCGACCTGCCCGACGAGCAGGCGGCCGCCGCCTTCGACGAGCTCGTCGCCGCCACCGTGCCCGAGATCCTCGCCGAGGAGCCCGGCACGCTGGTCTACGTGCCGCACCGGATCGTCGACGAGCCGCTCTCGCGACTGTTCTACGAGACCTACGCCGACCGCGAGGCGCACCGCGCGCACGAGGCGCGGCCCGGCACCGCGGAGTTCCTGCGGCGGGTCGGCGAGCTGGTCAGCAGCGTGCGCGTCGAGCTGCTGACGCCGGCGCTCGCCGACTGAGCGCGGGAGGCAGTGCAGTGGCAGTCGGCGCCACCGACCTGCTCGTCGCCGTCGACGGGTCGGCCGACTCGGGGCACGCGCTCGAGTGGGCGGCCCGCGAGGCCGCGCTCCGGCAGTGCGGGCTCGTCGTGCTCAGCGCCGTGCAGCCGCCCTACAGCGGCTGGGCGGGCGGCGGCAGCACCTTCGGCCCGCAGCTGGAAGCCGCCGGGCTCCGCACCTCGCAGGTGCTCGAGGAAGCGGCGGCTCGGGTCCGCGAGCTGGAGCCGCGCGTCGAGGTGACGACGCAGCAGGTGCTCGACGGGGCTGCCCACGCCATCCTCGAGGCGGCGCCCGGCGTCGCCCAGGTGGTCGTCGGTGCCCACGGCCACGGCCGCCTCGAGCGGCTGCTCGCCGGTTCGGTCAGCATGCACGTCGTCGCCCACTGCGAGCAGCCGGTCGTCGTCGTGCGGCCGGCGGCGAGCCCGGACGGGCCCGTGCTCGTGGGCCTCGACGGGTCCGCCGCCTCCAGCGAGGCGCTCGCCTACGCGGTCGAGGCCGCTGTGCTGCACGGGCGCCCGCTGCTCGCCGTGCACGCCTGGGAGGACTACGCCTCCGACGGCTCCGGCGCGGTCGAGCTCTCCCCGGACGTGCTCGACGAGCGCTCGGCGGAGGCCACCGCGTCGGTCGAGGCCGAGCTGGCGCCGTGGCGCCAGCGGCAGCCGCAGCTCCAGGCGGCCGCCCTCGCCGAGCGCGGGCACCCCTTCGAGGTGCTGCGCCGGCACAGCGCAGCGGCCAGCCTGCTGGTGCTCGGCTCGCACGGCCACTCCGCGCTCGGGCGGCTGGTCGCGGGCTCCACCGCGATGGCGGCGCTCTACCGCGCCGAGTGCACCATCGCGGTCGTCCGGCCCCGGTCTGCCGATCCGGTGGGTCTGCTCGGCCCTACCGACCTCGACGCCGTCTGACTCCTCGCGCCGCGCGCTCAGGTCGCGCCCGCGCCTGCCGACTCGTGTCAGGAGGCCCGTGCGGGCGGACGAGCGGCTGGGAGGACGGGGAGTGCTCACGAGCGAGGCGCTGCGCCTGTCCGCCCTGCACGAGTACGGCCTGCTCGACAGCCCGGCCGACGACGAGCTCGAGGCGGTGGTCAGGCTCGCCGCCGCCGTGGCCGGCGCCTCCTCCGCGACGCTGAACCTCATCGACGAGGACCGGCAGTGCCAGCTCACGACCGTCGGCTTCGAGGGCGGCGACTCGCCGCGCAGCGACTC
>NZ_RBWV01000008.1 GCF_003634695.1 Motilibacter peucedani | reverse complement strand
TGTACTGCTCGGAGACGTTGGTGCAGCGGTCGATCGGTGGCTGGTTCCCGAGGGCGGTGTGAGGCCGGTGGTGGTTGTAGTGGTGGAGCCATGCTGGCAGGGCTGCGCGGCGGGCTTTCTCTGAGGTGTAGAGCCGCTTGTAGGCCCACTCCTCGAGCAGGGTGCGGTTGAGGCGTTCGACCTTGCCGTTGGTCTGAGGGCGGCGGGGTCGGGTGCGGGTGTGCTTGATCCCGAGCCGGGCGTTCTCGTCGCGCCAGGCGTGAGACACGTAGGCGCTGCCGTTGTCGGTGAGCACGCGCTCGACGGTGATGCCGTGGCCGGTGAAGAAGGCCCGGGCGCGTCGCCAGAACGCGAGCGCGGTGGCAGCGGTCTCGTCGTCGAGGGCCTCGCTGTAGGCCAGCCGGGTGTAGGCGTCGATCGCGGAGTGGACGTAGCAGTAGCCGAGGTTGACGCGGCCGGCGACCTTGCGGGGCCGCTGCGGGTCGCGGTGCGCGTGGGAGTTCCGTTCGCCTTGCTCGCGGCCCAGATATCGCCAGCCGCCGCCGTCGGGGATGTTGCCCAGCTTCTTCACATCGACGTGGACCAGCTCGCCGGCCCGCTCCATGTCGTAGCGGCGGATCGGCTGGCCGGTCACCCGGTCCACGTGCCAGAGCCGGTTGATGCGGCACGTCACCAGGATCCGGTGCACCGTGGAGGGCGCGAGTCCGACCTTGCCCGCGATCGCGACCGGGCCCAGGCGCTGCTTCCAGCGCAGATGCACGATCTTGCGGACCACCGGCTGCGGTGTCCGGCGTGGAGAGTGCCGAGGCCGGGAGGACCGGTCGCGCATGCCGGCCGCCCCCTGCTCGCGGTAGCGCTCGGCCCATCGGGTCGCGGTCGGGCGGGAGACCTGGAACCGGGCGGCGGCGTGCGCGATGGGCCAGCCGTCCTCGACGATGCTGCGCGCGAGACGCAACCTGCCGAGCTCGGTCAACGGGGCGTTACGGTGCGGCATGAAGGCCTCCGGAGGCTGGGCTGGTTCTTCGACAGCTCCACCCCAGCTCCGGGGGCCTTCCCTGATCAAGTACCGCTAGAGGCGTGTCGCCCTGCACCAACCTGTCCGGTCAGTACA
>NZ_RBWV01000007.1 GCF_003634695.1 Motilibacter peucedani | reverse complement strand
CTAGCTGTTCTGCCCAGTGAGGTTGGTCAACCTTGTGATGGGTGGGACTTGCCCGATGGCGGTGTGGAGCCTGTGATGGTTGTACTCGTGGAGCCAGGCGGGCAAGGCGTTCCGGCGGGCTGACTCGGAGGGGTAGAGCCGGGCGAACGCCCAGCCGGCGGCCAGGCTGCGATGGAAGCGTTCGATCTTGCCGTTGGTCTGCGGGCGGTAGGGCCGGGTGCGCCTGTGCGTCACGCCGAGTTCGGCGCAGGCGTCGCGCCAGAGGTGGCTGCGGTAGCAGCCGCCGTTGTCGGTGAGCACGCGGCGTGTGACGACGCCGCGGGCAGCGAACCAGGCCACCGCCCGGCGCAGCACAGCGACAGCGGTCTCGCGGGTCTCGTCGTCGTGGATCTCGGCGTAGGCGACGCGGGAGTGGTCGTCGATGACGGTGTGGACGTAGGTGTGACCCATTCTCGGCTGCCGGTACTGGCTGCGCGGCTTTCCCGGCGTGAGGTGCCGGTTCCGCTTGCCCTGCTCACGGCCGAGGAAGCGCCAGCCGCCGCCGTCGGGGATCTGCCCGAGTTTCTTCACGTCCATGTGCAGCAGGTCACCCGGGTGCAGGTGCTCGTAGCGGCGCACCGGCTCTCCCGTCGCCCGGTCCAGGTGGGACAAGCGGCTGATGCGGCAGCGGGCGAGCACTGCGTACACCGTCGAGGCGGGCACCCGCAGCTCGGAGGCGATCCCGACCGGGCCAAGGCGCCGCTTCCACCGCAGGTGCACGATCCGACGGACCACCGGCGCGGGAGTGCGGGTCGGGCTGAAGTGGGGACGGGAGGAGCGGTCGTGCATGCCCGCCGCCCCCGCCTGGCGGTAGCGCTCGGCCCACCGCTTGGCTGTCGGCCACGAGACCTGGAACCGCTCAGCTGCCCGGGCAACCGGCCAGCCGTCTTCGACGATGAGCCGCGCCAGCCGCAGACGGGCTCGTGGAGTCAGGGCAGCGTTAGCGTGGGACACGAGGACCTCCTGGTCGTGTCGTGGGTGCCTTCAGCAGCTCCACTCCACGCCGGGAGGTCCTCCCACATCAAGATCAATCAGATCGTGTCGTCACACGACCTCGACCAACGTGCCTGATCAGTACA
>NZ_RBWV01000006.1 GCF_003634695.1 Motilibacter peucedani | reverse complement strand
GTCAACCAGAACGTCCGCTATTGCATCTGATGCATGATCGCGTCGCTCCCCCTGCGGTCGCCAGAGTAGAGGTGGTGTCGGTGGCCGCGACCTGCACGCATGCTCGTCGCCGGCCCAGCTGTGGGCGCGCGTCGGGGCCGCGGAGAAGAGTCGTCGACTGGCGATACGCGGAGGGGCCGTCGGGGTGTTGACCTGCAGCACGTCGAGGTGCTTGCATCAGATGACCGAATCGTGCATCTGCTGCAAGTGAGGTCTTCGTGGCTGTCGACGAGTTGGGGCGGGTCGTGCAGGTGCCGGCGCTGCGCGCACTGCACCCTGAGGAGCAGGCCGTTGAGGAGATGTTGACGGGCTGGCGGAACCAGCAGCTGTCTCGGTCGCTGGCGTTCGGGACGATCGAGGCCCGGGAGCGGCTCGTCCGGCGGTTCCTGAGGCATGCGAACGAGCCGCCGTGGCAGTGGACGGCGGCGCACGTCGACGAGTTCTTCGGGGACCTGCGGGCCGAGCACCACGCCAAGCCCTCGACGCTGCGTTCGCACCAGACGGCGCTGCGGCTGTTCTGCGAGTACGTGACCGACCCGGGTTACGGCTGGTCGGAGGCTTGTCTGCGGCAGTTCGGCACCCACCCGGTGCAGGTGTGCCATGCCTGGAACACGGCGACGCACGTGCAGGAGGCGGAGGCGTCGCCGGCCAAGAGGGCGTTCACTCGTGACGAGCTGCAGCGGTTCTTCGACCGCGCGGACGCCGAGACCGAGCGGATCGCGGCGTTGCGGCGCAAGGGCTGGCTGCCGGCGTTCCGGGACGCCACGCTGTTCAAGGTGGCCTACGCGTTCGGGCTGCGGCGCAACGAGGTCCGGCACCTGCAGGTGGTGGACTTCTCGCGGAACCCGAAGGCGGCGCGGTTCGGCAGGTTCGGCTGTGTGCATGTCCGGCACGGGAAGGCGATGGCGGGCTCGGCGCCGAAGCGGCGCAGCGTGCTGACGGTGTTCGACTGGTCGGTCGAGGTGCTCGAGCAGTGGCTCGAGCTGGGGCTGCCAGCGTTGGGCGGCGGCACCGACCTGTTCCCCTCGGAGCGCGGCGGGCTGCTCGGACTCGGGTCGATCAATGATCGGTTCGCCCGCTACCGCCAGGACCTGGGCCTGTCCCCGGGCCTGGACTTCCACTCGCTGCGCCGTTCCTACGTCACGCACCTCATCGAGGACGGCGTGGACCCGCTGTTCGTGCAGCTGCAGGTCGGGCACGAGCACGCATCCACGACGGCGCTCTACACCTGCGTGTCCAGCGACTACCGCACTCGCACCTTGGCCGCCGCCCTGGAGGCGGCGGTCAGCACCGCGCTCGCCACGCCACCGGCAGGCGTGCGATGACCCGGCGTCAGGTCGGCTACCAGTGGCACCTCGCCGAGCTGATGGCCCGGCACGGGTTGAGGAACACGACCGACCTCGCGCCGTTGCTCGCCGAGCGCGGGGTCGAGCTGTCCGCCTCGCAGGTCTACCGTCTTGTCGCTCAGACGCCTGAACGGGTCTCGCTGACGCTGCTGGCCGCGCTCTGTGACATCTTCGGCTGCCCGCTGGATGAGCTCGTCACGACCAGCGCCACCGACAGTCCCGCCGGACGCAGCCGTCGGGCCGCCGGCGATGGACCCGTGGTCGACCTGGCCGCGACCGTCCGCCCCCGGCGGGCTCGTGTCTCCCCCGACGGGCCGTGACAGGCCACGAGCGGGCCGACGCCACACCGCCACCTGCCGCCCGCCGGCCCCGGGGACGCCCGCGCGCGACCGGGACCAAGCTCTGCGCCCGCTGCCAGCGGCTGGCCCCGAAGATCGCGGCCCGGTGGCCCGACGGACCCGTCTGCTACGCCTGCTTCAGCACCGCGGCGCGCACCCGTGGCACCTGCACCGCCTGCCACGCAGAGCGCCTGGTGCCCGGTCTCGACGCCGAGGGGCGGCGGCTCTGCGTGGAATGCGCCGGCATCACCACTCCCCTACGCTGCACGCGTTGCGGGACCGAGGAGGAGCTCTACCGCAAAGGAGCCTGCGCCCGCTGCGCCCTGCGGGACGACCTCGCCGCCCTGCTCCCCCCGACCAGTCCCACCGGCGCTCGGCTCGCCGACGCCTTGGCCGCCGCGGCCCGCCCGCAAAGCACGATCATCTGGCTTCGCAACCCCGCGGTCCGCGACCTGCTTGCCCGGATCGGGGCGTTGACGGAGCCGCTCACCTCCGAGCTGCTCGACGGGCTCGGCGACGGCCGGCACGTCCAGCATCTGCGCGGCGTCCTCGAGCACCACCAGCTCCTCGGGCGACGCGACCCGGACCTCGCCGCCTTCGAACGCTGGCTGCAGCGACGGCTCGACAGCGTCGACGACGCGCGGCACCGGCAGCTGCTGCAGCAGTTCGCCACCTGGCACCACCTCCGGCGGATCCGGCCGGCCGCGGACGCCGGCCGGGACGTCCATGGCGGCGTCCACACGGCAAAGCAAGAGATCACCCAGGCCGGGAACCTGCTCGCCTGGCTCGAAGCCAGCGGCCAGACCCTCGCCACCTGCCCGCAGACCAACCTGGATCGCTGGCTCGCCGACGGCACCACCACCCGCTACACCGCCCGCACGTTCGTCGTCTGGGCCGCCGGGCGCGGGCTCACCAACTTGACGATCCCGCACCGGGCCGCTCGCTCCACCCGCAGCCTCGGACAGGAGCAGCGAGTGGCCTGGATCCGCATCCTGCTCACTGACGAGGTCGAGACGACCGACTACCGGCTTGCAGGCCTGCTGCTCCTCCTCTACGCCCAGCCGCTCACGAAGATCGCGGCCCTGCGGGTCGCCGACGTGGTCGACCGCGACTCCGAACTGAGGCTCCGCCTCGGCAGCGACCTCGCCCCCGTCCCCGAGCCGTTCGCCGACCTCCTTCGTCAGCACCTCGCGGCCCGGCCCAACCTCCGGCACGGCCCCGAGACGCCATGGCTGTTCCCCAGCACCACGCCCGGCCGGCACCTCAGCGCCAACGGCATCATGGAACGTGTCCGAGACCTCGGCATCAACCTGCTCGGCGCCAGGAACGCGGCCCTCCGGGACTTCGTCACACAGGCACCTGCTCCCGTCGTCGCCGCCATGCTCGGCTACAGCAATCAGGTGACCGCCCACCACGCAAGCCTCGCGGGCACGAACATGGGCGCCTACGCGAGCACAGTCGCTGGCCGGCCTCGCTCCGCCGTCACACTAAGCAGATGAGTCGCGACCGCAGCAGCCAGCCCACCTTCAGGGACATCGTCCGTGAGGTTGGCCAGCAGCCGACCCGCCCTCCAATGACGACCTACCGCAACCTGGCCACGGAACGAGAGTTCGTGGACGCCGACGGGACCACGTGGCGACGCCGCGGAGGCATCATCGAGGGCCGCGGCCTCCTCCACGCTCTGCGCACGGCCGACGTGACCGTCCTGCACGACTACCTCGGTGACGTCACCGCGGTCGCCCCGGAGCATCTGGACGCCTTCATACAAGCCATCACACGCAAGACCACGGAGTCTCCGCATCGGCAGTTCTATGCGGCGGAGTTCAAGTCTCCCGACCGACGCCACCTTCTCGTCGTGCATGAGGACTGCTGACGCGTCCCCTACACCCTGATACGGCCGGCAGCGATACCCGTCACTACCAGTCG
>NZ_RBWV01000005.1 GCF_003634695.1 Motilibacter peucedani | reverse complement strand
TTCGGACAAGTCACTTCCCGGACCCACCACGCCCGACGCTACGCCCGCGATCGACACCCGACCAGACCCCGCCGCCCCTCCCGTCCAAGCGCTCTTCGCGTGAGTCCCAACGGCACCCTTGACACAGAAGGGAGCCATGACCGAGCGATGCTCCCCGCGCGCTGAGCGGCATGACCGAGCGAAGACGTCGCGCGCATGGACTTGCCTGTATGGCATGTGGATGCCTAAGGTTGAGGCATGGACAACGACACCGCTCAAGCCCAGGTCGACGAAGTCCGCCGCGCCCACCTCGCCGCCAGCCGCCCCGCCTTGCCGCGCAGCGCATGCGTCCTGGCCGCCGCTTGCGCCGGTGCCGGCGTCGCGCTGGTCGCCCAGGGGCAGGGCGGCGGGGCGCACCTGGCGTTCCTGGCCGCCGGGGTGCTGTGCTTCGCCGTCGCTCACCTGCTACCGACCCGCATCCGTCGCCGTCGAGGCCTGCACGGCTACCGCGGTTGGACGCGGACGGAGAACACCGTTCTCGGGCTGTGCGCGCTCGTGCTGGTGATCTGCGGCTACAACGCCGATCGCGACCTGGCCTTGATCTTCGCCGGCCTCGGCGTCGTGACCGCTGCCGCTTGGTACGCGATGCTGCGCGGGGTGCTGGTGGCCGGTGGGCGGGTGCGCACCTGATGGCCACCTCCACCACCTCCAACGCCACCGGCAGGGGCCAGGCAGGCGCTGCACCGGCGCTGGACGAAATCCTCACCTCCACGGCCCGGCTGCGGGTGTGCGCCTACCTGTCCGGGTGCGAGGAAGCCGACTTCAAGGCCGTGCAGGACTTCTGCGAGCTGACCCAGTCGAACTTGTCCAAGAACGTCACCGTCTTGGCCGAGCGCGGCTACGTGGAGGTCAGCAAGGTCGCCTCGGGCCGCTACACCAAGACCCGTCTGCGGCTGACCGAGGCCGGGCAGACCGCTCTGCACGCTCACGTGGCGGCCCTGCAGGACATCGTCGACAGCGCCCGCACGCACCAGGGCGCCGGCTGAGGACCCCGGTGGGTCGAGCGCACTCTGGCATGGTCGTGCATCGCAGGACCTCGTAAGCGGTCAAGAGCAGGTGTTCGCCACGGCTCGTGCCCTCTCGCCGGCTACCGCAACGACGGGGAGGAGGTGGCGGACGTTGCTGTCGGCCGAAGGAGGCGGCGCGCCATGGGCCTTCAACGTGAATCGGTCTTTGCGTGCTGGCGCGGGAGCGTCGCGACTGAGCCCTTGATGAGCGTAGGAGCGCGTGTTGTCTCCGGTCCACCGGATCCGTTCAGCAACTGTGTGCCATGGCGCTGCCATCGGCAGTCGCGGACGTGGTGAGCGGGCGGCGGCATCGTCCACGCCTCGTGACTGAGACGGTGGCGAGCGGCGGCCGTCCCGCCTCTACCGGTTGGCGGCTTGCTCGTCGTGGGCTGCCGCGGCGCCTGTTTGGAGTCGCCGCCCAAGCTCGGACACGACGTCCCGTAGGGCCTCGGGGTGGTCGATGACGAAGGGTCGGTCCAGCACGGCCAGTGCGGCTGCGACCCATTCCAGGCGTTCGGCGCGGATGAACACCTGCAGCCATCCGGCGGTGCTGGCGGCGGTGCTCTCGATCGGCGTGGCGGACGCGAGCGTCTCGGGGATCTGTGACCTCAGGTGCGCCGGATCGGTGCGGATGCGGAACGACACGTCGTGCAGGGCTGGAGTTGGTGCGAGGGGTCCGAGGACTTGCTGCACGGGGTCGCTGCCGGCGGGCGCGCTGAAGGTGCCGTCGAGCACGGCGACCGCCTGGATCCGGTCAAGTCGGAAGGTCCGCCCGGCTTGACGTTGGACGTCGAACCCGGTCAGGTAGAGCCGGCCGCGGTGTGCGACGACGCCGTAGGGGTGCACGACCCGCTCCGCCGGGACGCCTTGGCGCGTGGTGTAGCCGAACGTGACGGGGTGCCGGTCCCTGGCTGCCTCGGCGAGCGTCAGCAGTGCGTGCGCCTCGGCGCGGCCAGGCTCGTGGTCCCTGTCTCGGCCGGGCGCACGTTGCTCGCGGCCCTGGTCTGGTCGGTCGTGGTGTGGTCGTTCGTGGTCAGAGTGGGCGGTGAAGTCCACCACCTGTACGACCGCGGCCACGCGCTGGGCGAGCACCTCGGGTAGGACCCGACGGATCTTGGCCGTGGCACTGTGCACGGCCAGCGCAGATGCCGGGCCGGAGCGCGACTGTTCGCTGAGCAGCAGCGCCCAGACCACGGCGAGCGCTTCCTCGTCGGTCAGCATCAGCGGAGGCAGCCGGTAGTGGCGCGCGAGTCGATAGCCGCCGTAGCGGCCGCGGACCCCATCCACGGGGACATCGAGATCGCGTAGGTGCTCCACGTAGCGGCGGACGGTGCGCTCGTCGACCGCGAGCCGTTCCGACAACTCCGACACCGTGCGGGTCCCGCCGGTCTGCAATAACTCGAGCAGGGCCAGCACTCGAGCGGTCGGACGGGCCATGTTCACATCCTGCACTAATACAGGGCGGGAAGTGTCCGGCAATGGATCTAGCGTCCCACTCATGACACACACCAACACCGTCCAGCTGGCTTCTGTCCGCGTGCTCACCGAGGATCTCGAGGGCCTGCTCCGCTTCTACGGGCTGCTCACCGGAGCGACCCCGCAGTGGCTCACCGAAGACTTCGTCGAGCTGGTGACCCCGTCCGCGACGTTCGCGCTCAGCCACCCTCGGCGCGTCGCGTTCATCAGCGACCCGACCCCGCGGGCTGCCGCGAACAGCAGCGCCATCGTCGAGTTCCTCGTCCAGGACGTCGAGGAGCTGTTCGCGCGCCTGCAGAACGAGTTCGGCGACGCACTCGTCGTGGTTCAGCCGCCGACGCTGATGCCGTGGGGAAACGTCTCGGCCCTAGTGCGGGACCCCGACGGGACCCTGGTCAACGTGTACGCGCCGGTCACCGCGCAGGGAGTACATCTGCAGCAGCAGCGCACGCCCAAGATGCTGCCCTGATGGGGCGCCCGGTCCGGCCCTGCAGGACCGGGCACGAGCGTCAACCCCCGCCGCTGGCGCGTGGCCTCTGAAGCGATCCGGCGAGGCGGGCACGCCCTCGCTGGTGGCATGATCGGGCGATGCTCCCCGCGCGCAGAGCGGCTACTTGTGTACTGGACTCACGGCCTGAGCCTGGCGAGGCTGGTCGAGGTGTTCGGCGGGGTCGCTCTCATAGCGGCTGCCCACGGCTTGTTGGTGTGGCTCTCTCATGGTCTGCGTCCCGCCGGACGCCGTGACGAGGTGAGGCTCAAGAAGGGTTTGTCCTGCTCGAAGTAGCGCTGCCCCCTCGTCTTCCACGGAGTCCGGTTCGACGGGGTGGAGGCAAGCATGGGTGCAGTGATCATCGGCGTGGACCCGCACAAGCGGTCCGCCACGGTCGAGGTCCTTGACGAGCGCGAGCGTGTGCTCGCGACCGGCAGGTTCGGCACTGATCGCGAGGGCTACAAGCGGATGCTGCGGGAGGGCCGGCGCTGGCCCGAGCGGCTGTGGGCGGTGGAGGGCTGCAACGGGGTGGGCCGGCACCTCGCACAGCGGCTGGTCGCCGACGGTGAGCCGGTGGTGGACGTGCCGGCGAAGCTGTCCGCGCGGGCGAGGGTGTTCTCCACCGGGCAGGGCCGCAAGACCGACGCGACTGACGCGCACTCCGTGGCGGTCGTCGCGCTGCGCACCCCGGTGCTCCGCGAGGTCGTCATGGACGACGCGACCGTGGCTCTTCGGCTGCTGGTGGACCGGCGTGACGAGCTCGGCGCCGCCCGCACGTTGACGGTGAACCGGCTGCACCGCCTGCTCACCGAACTCATCGCCGGCGGGGCGAAAAAGGCCTTGTCAGCAGCACAAGCACGCGAGCTGTTGGCCAGCGTCCGTCCCCGCGATGTCGTCGGCAGGACCCGCCGACAGCTCGCCTCCGAGCTCGTCTGCGAGCTGGAGGTCATCGACCGGAAGATCAAGGCGGCGAAGAAGCAGCTCACCGAGCTCGTCGAAGCGACCGGCTCGGGCTTGCTGGAGCTGAACGGCATCGGCCCGTCCGGCGCGGCGCGGCTGCTCGGCGACGTTGGCGACGTGTCCCGGTTCCCGACCCGCGGGCACTTCGCGTCCTGGAACGGCACCGCCCCGATCGACGCCTCGTCGGGTGACCAGACCCGACACCGGCTCTCCCGGGCCGGGAATCGGCGGATCAACCGGGTCCTGCA